>JBBFLL010000031.1:0-16782 GCA_037479045.1 Brevinematales bacterium
GGTATCGTAAGATTTTTCTAAACAGTAGCATTCCCATTGATTCATTCCATCTAAGGAATAAGAATGTGGATCATAGTTTTCTCTTTCTAAAATCATTTTGAGTTCTTTAGTATTCATACCATAACAATCTATAACAATAAAAGTAATATGTCAAGAAATAAGATAGATTAGTCAACTTAATGATTATTTTCTGTTTATTAAGGAATATAGTTGATTGTTTTTTTCTATGAGTTCGTAGATATTTAAGACCAGAACGTCTCTATTACTCAGGGATATTACTCCAGAGGCTATTTTAATTTTGTTTTGGAGTGAAGTGATGGTTTTTATGACCATTCTACTTTCACCGATTATTTTATCCACGAGTAGGCCGTAGCTTTTGTTTTGTGTTGAAATAACTATTATATTTTCCATATTTGAAATTTCGTCCTGTTTATAGAAGAGTTTTTTCAGATTTATTAAGGGGATCCATTTGTTTTTATATTGTAGCATTGGTTCTTCTTCAATTATAGAAATTTTTGTTTCTGAAAGTAAGATTACTTTTTCGATATTCAATGATGGAATTGCAAAAGGTTCATTATTTACTTCAAAAAGAGTGATAGACATAATTGATGAATTTAAAGGAAAACTTAAGATAAAAGTGGTTCCTTTGTTCTTTTCTGTTTTAACTATTACTTCACTATTGAATTTTTTCATTGTGTCAGCCACAACATCAAGGCCAACTCCCCTTCCAGAAAAGTCATTTGCGGTTTCTTTTGTTGAAAAACCAGATTTAAAAATGAATTGTAATATTTCATTTTCTGTTAAGTTATTGGCTTCTTCAACAGAAATGAGTTTATTTTTTATTGCTTTTTCTTTGACTTTTTCTATGTCTATACCTTTTCCGTCATCTTTAATTTCTATTATCATTCTATCCATCTGGGAATATGCTTTTAATGTTATATTACCTTTTGGTTGTTTGCCTATTTTTATTCTTTCCATTGGAGTTTCTATACCATGATCTACAGCATTTCTTAAAAGGTGAATGAGAACATTGTTTATGTGTTCTATAAGTTGTTTATCTATTTCAAGGTCTTTACCTTCAATTGTAAAGTTTATGTCTTTTTGTGTTGATATTGCAATATCTCTCACAAGTCTTGGATAGTTGTTGAATATTGTGTTTAACGGAACTAAAATGAGGGAAGATACAAGGTCTTGAAATTGTTTTGTATATAGTTCGTAAAAGTGTAATTCATATGATAATTCGTCTTTGAATTTTTCTATCATTGAAACAAGGTCATTTTTTGATATTTCGTTGTAGTTTGTTTGTTCAAGTTTTTCTGTAAAATATTTAAATCTTCCTAGATAGTTGGAAAATATATTACTGAAGGTAAGAAGTGATTTTATCTTTTCAAATTTTATTGATAAATAATCAACTTTTTTCTTTTGCGTTTCTTCTGCTGGTTTTTGTTTTTCTTCTGTTTTTTCTGGGATTGGGACTATGTTTTTCTTTATATTTTCAATTGTGGCATTAAAATTTTCTTCAAAGTTTTCCTCAAGTGCTGGTTCTTCTGGGATTTTTTCTATAGCATTTTTTATCCAGTCAAGCCACTTAAGTATGAAGGTTATAAGTTGAGAAGATATTTTGAGTTCTTTTGATTCTAAATTTTCAAAAATATTTTCTATCTGATGGGCTACCTTACTTATGTTGTTTAATCCAATCATTCTGCTTGAACCTTTAAGTGTATGAATCTCTCTTTTTATCTCTTTTATTATTTCTATGTTATCGGGTTGCTTTTCAAGTTCTATTATAAGATTATCGCTTTTTTCAAGGTGTTTTTCAGATTCCTGTTTAAATAGATTTTTGATATCTTCTGTTATTATCATACCTTTCTCCCTTTCTTAAATTGAAAATAAAATCTGCAATTCTGTCTGGATTTGAAATATCAGATAAGCTCATAAATAAAGAAGGATTTTTATTTATATATACCACTCCATAAAAAAGTGGAAATTTTTGTTTTTTTATTATAATATCCTGAAATATTATGATGTCTTTTTTTTCTACAGATATTTCTTCTATTGGATTAGGGAAGCAAATTGCATATTTTATCTTTCCTTCAATGTCATTTAATAAAAAAGCATATTTTGGGGTTTGTTTGTTTTTTATGTTAAGAATCAATTGAATATCAAAAATAGGATACCATATATTATCCACATTTATATGTGGTAATTCATAACAGGTATCATTAAGCCTTTTTCTCGTTAATTTTGATCTCTGTATTTCTAAAATTTCTTTTATTTCACGATAATACATAGAAACATAATAACAGTCAATCTTTGTGGTTAAAAAACTTATCATTTATTCTGTCCTATTTTAAAAAATCTGATTCAAATAATGTTGAAATATCAACAACATTTGAAACTTTATTTTCTTCTATATCAAATTCATAAGGTATAATGTTAGAGGTTTTTGTTTCTATAGAGTGATAAATTGGTTTTAAGTTTGTGGAGGATATCTGGTATAAGTCTTTTACTTCTTCTACAGCAAGACCTATTTTGAAAAGATGTTCTACAACGAGAATGTATTTTATTTTTTCTGTAGAGTCTGGTAAATTTAAAATTTTATTTAAAGAAATGACAGGTAAAATTTCTCCTCTTATGTTAAAAAGCCCGAGAATGTAATCTTCAATGAGCGGAATTTTAAGTAGATTTTCAGTAGTTGCTTCACATACTTCATTTATGTAATCTATGGGAATTGCATAGAATTCATTGTTTTCTCTTGCAACAAGGAAATTATAAAAGCTGACCTCTTCTTTTTTTATTTCTTTTTCTTCAAGAATGTTTTTTATTACTTCTTTTACGTAAGACATATTTCCTCCTTAAGCCAGTTCAAGACCAAAAATTGTTATATCATCAGCTACTTTTTGTTTTGTAAAACTGTAAAAATCCTGTAGAATTAATTTTATCAAATTTGTTATTGGTTCTTTGTAGTTTTTTTGTAATATATTTTTTACTCTATCTATTCCATATTCTTCGTCTTTTTCAGGGTTTCTTGCCTCTATTATACCATCTGTGAATAATATTATCTTTTCTCCCGAGTCGATTTTTAATTTATCGCATCTGAATTCTATTTTTTTACCAAGCATTTCTTCTGTATAAATACCTATGAGTTTGTAGTTGCCATTGTCGATTTCTTTAATTTCTCCATTTTTTTGTATGTAAAGAATTGGATTTTGAAATTCGTTTGTATAAGTGATTGATTTTTCATATTCATCAAGTATAAGATAGCTTATAGTTGCGTATTTTGAATCAGGGAAGAGAGTTGATAGTTTTGAGTTTATTTCATTCATTGTAGAACAGGTTGGTTTGTCTTTATTTTTGTTGTCTTCCATAGCTTCAATGACAGCATTTTTGAAGACAAGCATAAGCAATGCAGCAGGTATTCCGTGTCCTGAAATATCTCCCATCAAGACACCAATTTTATTTTCTGTGAGTCTTTTGATTGTAAAATAGTCTCCACCAATTGTATTTGACATTTTATTAAAGTATGTGAGCTTGAAGATAGAACTTTTTATGTTTTCTATTTCTTTAAATTCTGAAAGAAGGGTTTTTGCAGTTTCAAGTTCTATTTTAATTCTTTTATCTCTTTCTTTTAATTCAGAAAGTAGTTTTTCATTTTCTTTTTTAAGGTCATAATTTTCAAAACATTTTTTAATTACAAAAAATATGTCTGATTTAATTAAGTCTATTTCATCTTTTATGATATAATCGTCAGCTTTTCTCATCATTTCTACAATTTTTTGTTTGCTTGTTTGGGCACTCAGTACTATTATTATTATATCATTACCGTATTTTTGTCTGAGAGAATCAACCAATTCTTCCCCATTCATTTCAGGCATATCGTAGTCTGTAATTACCATATCGACTTTGTTTTGTTCTATTTTTGTTATTGCATCTTTACCATTTTCACACATTATTACATTTTTGAAACCTTCTTCTATTAAACAATTGGAGATTAATGTCCTTATTACTGGAGAATCATCAACTACATATATTATTTTGTTGTGGTATTTTTCGAGTTCTTTCATTGCTATTCTCCTAAAATCTTGTTTATTGAACCATAAAATTGAATTTTTCTTACCGAATTATATGGGAAAAAACTATCATCCTTCTCTGGATTCGATTTTTTAAGTAAATCTAAAATTTCAATTTTTTTCTCGTTATTTTTTAATGCATCATAAACTTTGTATAATAAATAGAGTGTTATTTTGTTCAAAAAATCTTTTTTAAGTGAAATGTTAAGTGAAAAAAGAGCTTGCATTGGTTCATTTTCTAAAATAAGTGTATAAGCATTAAGATTATGAGCATCTATGGAAGTCGGTGATTTTTCAAGAGCCATTTCACACATTTTTCTGGCTGTTGAAATGTCGTTGTTGTCTATAAAAAATTCTCCAAATAAAAGGAATACTTTTTCATCTTTTATGAAATCGGGATTTATAGAATATATTTGAAGTAGTTCTTTATATAATCTGATAAGAGTTTCTTTGTCATTTTTTAAATAACTTTTCATTACCGTGTAGCTAAAATCTTCATATGAAGCTCTTTCATCTTTAAATGTCTTTTCATAACATATATCTATGTTTATAGACTTATTTTCTTCATTACAATTTTGTTCTTTTGAATAATAATAGGTCTGGTTGTTCCAGCACAGATTGAAGTTATGTTTTATCATATTTAATGTTTCTGAATAGCCTAAGAATAGATAACCCGGAATATTTAATGCATTGTAAAATTTATTTATGAGTTTCTCGGTTGATGTATAATCAAAGTATATGATTACGTTTTCACAAAAAATTATATCCAGCTTTAATGAATTTATAAAGTTTTCAGAGAGAAGATTCTCATGTTTAAAGGTGATCATTTCTTTTATTTCATTTTTTATTATATAATACTTTCTTGAATTTTTTTGTTCTATTTCAAAGTATTTATCGATATAGTATTGATCTATATTTTTCATTTTGTATTCGGTGTAAATACCTTTTTTTGCTTCTTCAATAGCATCTTTTGATATATCAATGGCATAGATATTTATTTGCCAGTTTGTTAGTTCTGAACCAAAAAAGTCTTTTACTATCATTGCGATAGTATATGGTTCTTCTCCTGTTGCACAACCAGCAGAAAGTATTGATATTGTTCTTTCTTTGTCTTTTTTATTTTCTTTAATAATAGGCAGGATTTTTTCTTTCAAGGTATTGAAGTGATCTTTATTTCTGTAAAAACTTGTCTCTTGAACTGTAAAATAAGTTGCAAGCTCAATTATTTTATTTTCATTTGTTTTTAAGATATCAATATATTTTTCTGGATCTATATTTTCTTTGTTAATAATTTGGTTTATAGTAGATAAAAGAAAATTATTTTTATCTTCCGAAATTCTGATGCCAGTATTTTTGAGAAGAATTTCACGTATTTCTGTTAAATATTTTTCCATAGCTTACAAGTCCCCCATCTATAAAAATTTATTAATTTTCAGAAATAATCAGTAAGCTGATTCAAAAATTTTGCTATTTCATTGATTTTCATTATCTTGTCAGCAAGCCCCTCCTCAATTACAGCCTTTGGCATACCAAAAATTATACAATCTTCTTCGGCCTCGGCGATGATTGTTCCTCCCTTTTCTTTTATTATCTTTGCCCCCTCTTTTCCATCATCACCCATGCCTGTTAAAACTATTCCGATAGCTCTTTCTTTATATACTTCCCCTAAGGACTTAAACATATAGTCTGCAGAAGGTCTTATACCATAAACAGGCGGCTCATCAATGAATTTGAATCTTCCATCTGGAGAAAAAATTAAATGTTTATCACAGTTTACAAGATAGATTTTACCGGGTTGTGGAAGTGAATGTTCACTTATAAATTCACAATCACATTTTGTATACAATCTTAACCAATCCCTCAAACTTTCGATAAAATTGTGTGGAATATGTTGAACAACTATTATAGGATATGAAGGTTTTTCTATTTGAGAAAATAGTCTTTTTAAGGTTTGTGGACCACCCGTTGATGATGCTATGCCAACACAGGGTAAATTTGTACTTTTTTGTAATTTCGCTTTTTTTTCTGTAACTATTCTTTGTAATCTATCCTTTTCATCTGATAGTTTTTTTAATGTAGAAGGGTTTAATCTTCTGATTACTTTGAATCCGTAGAAAATCTTGATTTTGTTTATTATGTTTTTTTCTATGAAATTTTCTATGTTTTCTCCAGAAAGATTTTCGGGTTTTTCAACAACATCAACTGCTCCTGCTTCGAGAGCCTTCATTACAAGATCTGCAATTTTTTTTGTTGCTGCACTGAAAACAATTATAGGCGTTGGTTTTTCTTCCATAATTTTTCTTGTGGATGTTAAACCATCCATCACTGGCATTTCTATATCCATTATTATTATGTCTGGAGAATTTGATTTTAAAAAATTGATGGCTTCTTCTCCATTATAAGCATTTCCAACAACTTCAATGTCATTTGATTTTGTTTTAATCACTTTTGTTAGAATTTGATGAACGATTTCTGAATCATCAACTATCAAAACTTTGATCACTTATGACTCCTTTTCTTTTTTGTATCCACTGTATTTCTTTACCAGTTCATCAAGATGATTCGCAAGATCAACAAGCTCTTTTACCGAATTTAAACTCTGGTTTGATACTTCTACTGATTGCTTTGATATTTCTGACATCTGTTTCATAGTTTCTGCGGCCTGTTGTGAACCAACTTCTTGCTGTTTTGTTGATATTTCTATCTTTCTTAAGAATGAATAATTATTGTTCATTTCGTTCATTATGTTGCCAGTTGAATCTACTACTTCTTTAACTTTTGATACACTTTCTTTTATTTCAATAACTTCTTTGTTTGAATTTTCAACTATTTTTTCTATGAAGTTTTTGATTTCTTCTGCGGCATTTGTTACTTTCTTTGCTGATGCGATTGTTTCTTTTGAAAGCTCTCTTATTTCTGCAGATACAACACTGAAACCTTTTCCTACTTCACCAGCTCTTGCAGCTTCAATTGAGGCATTGAGAGAAAGTAAATTTGTCTTGTTTGCGACATCTGTGATTATTTTAACCATTTCACTTATAAATACTGATTTTTTGTTTAAGTCCATAATTTCCTGTGCATTTTGTTCGATTAGGCTACTTATATTCATAATCCTGTTGTAGGCATTTTCAAGAGAGACTTTGTTTCCTGATAGGATATTTACAACATTTTTGGTTGCCTGAACAAGCTGTTCTGTGCTTTCTGCAATTTGCTTTGCTGTCACTGATAATTCTTCTATTGTAGCACTTACTTCTGTTATGCCACTTGAGTGTTCTGTTGCTGCACTTATCTGCTCCTGACTTGATGCTTCGAGTTCTTTTGCTGCTGAAGTGAGTTTACTTATACCTTCTTCGAGGTTTATTAAAATTTCATTGAGACTTGCTATTATTTGCTCTTTTCTTTCTTTATCCTGTAAGATTAATTCTTTACTATCTTCATGTTCTTTAAGTAAAAAGAAATGACAATTATCAACTTTGTTGAGTTCATTATAAATGGCAATAGCCATTCCTTCACAGGTGTTATAACCACAGGAAGAACAGTTCTTAAAGTCTTTTTCTGTGACTTTATGCATTCTTAAGTATACGCCCTTTTTTTCTTTTTCTGTTGGATTTTTTATTCTTTCTTTTAAAAGATGTGAGAGATCAATATAATTTCTATCGTAAAGTTTTGGTTTCCAGTATCTATCAATTAACCTTTCAAGTTGTTTAGGTTTTTCAGTATGTGGGATAGTTCCTTTCTTTTTGTAATATTCTATCATATGTTCAGCTCTTTTTTTGACATAGTATTCTACATCATCCATAGGAATATTGTGAGTGAGAGTTGCAGTTCCACCATTACATCCCATTTCGCAGTTGAGACAGTCAATAAGCAAAGGAGATCGTTTTGTTTTAATACTTTCAAATAATCTTGATAGGTAGTGATAGATTATTTGAGGACCCTCTATCTTTCTTGTTTGATGTCTTATTTCTGGAACTTCTCTGATTGCTGTTTCAAGTAAACCACCAGGTGATGAAAATAAAACAGCTCTTTCAGCAGGGTCATTATCAAAATCTACTTCAGGATAGTTTGATAGTAATATGTGATTTTTTTCAAAATATTCACCTAAACTTTTCATCGTTACATTGTAGTCTCCAATTCCGACTTCATCAAATTCTCTTCTTTTTGCAGCACATGGTGAAATAACCATCATTTTGTGGTTTTTATATGCTGGGTAGAATTCTTTAATCATTTTCATTGTATGCATCATTGGGCTATCAGCAGGTGCGAGAAATTGAATAAGCTCTGGCTTATAAATTTCAATATATGTTACAATAGCTGGACAGGGTTGTGCTATTACTGTGGTTGGTTTTTTTTCTTTTATGAATTCTATATAAGATTTTATAGTTAATTCTGCTCCAAAACTTACATCAAAAACTGCACTTACTCCCATAGACTTAAGCCAGCCATTGAGTCTTAAATAATTATCAGGAAAGTTTGAAGATGCTGCAGGAGCAACAATTGCAACAATCGGCTCTCTTCTTTTTAATGCCTCAAGAGCTTTTGAGAGGTCATCGACAATAACTCTTGCGTTGTGAGTGCATGCTTTAACACATTCTCCACATCCTATACATAAATCTTCAATTACCTTTACAGAATCTCCACTTCCATCATTTGCATATTTTACGGGACAAACAGAAATACATCTGTGACAATTAACACAGTTTTCCTGAATAACATCTACAACCTTTGCTAACTGCATATTTTCCCCCAAGTGATTTTTACAAAACTTGACAATAACGATACTTCATTTTAATATTTCGGTTAAGAATTGTTAAAACTTTATTGAGGGATGTATATGGGTTTTGTGAGATTAAAGAAGGGAAGAGATAAATTATCCAAAAATTTTCATCCGTGGGTTTATTCTCAGGCAATAGATAAAGCCGAAGGAGTTAAATCTGGTGATATAGTGAAAGTTTTAGATAGTGAGAATAATTTTATAGCCTACGGATTTTATAATAATAGTTCAAAGATTGCATTAAGATTAATTGAGTGGAATGAAAGGAAAAGTATTAATAGAGAGTGGTTTGAGAGTAAAATTGAAAGTGCAATATGTTATAGAAAATTTTTATCTCTTGATAGTAAAACAAATTGTTATAGATTAATATTTGGCGAGGCAGATGGATTACCCGGCATTGTGCTTGATAAATATAGTAATTATCTTGTTATTCAACTTTCCTTAAAAGCCCTTGAGACTTATATTGAGATGTTAATCGATATAATAGTTAAAAAATTAAATCCAGACGGTATTTATCTCATTATAGATAAAGAGATGGCAACAAAGGAAAATATAAAACTTAAAGATAAGGTCGTTTATGGAAGTATTCCTGATGAAATTGAGTTGATTGAAAACGGTATAAAATATATTGTAAATGTTAAAGCTGGTCAGAAAACAGGATTTTTTATTGATCAAAGAAACAATAGAGAGATAATAAGAAAATATTCTGAAAATAAAAGTGTTCTTGATGTATTTTGTTATAGTGGAGGCTTTAGTTTAAACGCTACTTATGCTGGTGCAAGATTTGTCTATTCTCTTGATTCTTCAAAGGAAGCAATTTCATTACTTGAGAAGAATTTTAAATTGAATAATTTTAATGTGCCAGAAATCTATAATGATGATGCATTTGTTAGTTTGAGAAGTCTTTTAAAGAATGGTGAAAAATATGATGTAATTGTATTGGACCCACCAAAGCTATCAAAAAGGGATAAAGATAAAGAAAATGCTATGAGAGCCTATAAGGATCTCAATATGCAAGCTATGAGATTGTTAAATAAAAATGGGATTTTATTTACTTTTTCCTGTTCTGGAAATATTTCAAGAGAAGACTTAAAGAAAATAGTGGCATGGGCAGCCATTGATAGTCAAAGAAGTGTGAAAATAGTTGAAAATTTATTTCAAAGTGAAGACCACCCGATTAAACTATCTTATCCAGAGTCTGAATATTTAAAGGGTTTTGTTTGCTTTGTGGAGTAAAAACTTTTATTTTAATTAAAACTATTTTCTCATTGACATTTATCTTTTTTACTTTTAAAATATCTTTTGAAAACGTGTTAAAAAAGGAGGAGAGGAAACTTTTATGTTTAAGAGAATATTTTTAGTTTTAACTTTAGCCTTTTGTGTGAAATCGGTTTTTTCTCAAGAGAGCATGCTTGGTTTAAGAGGGCTTGCAAAGGAAAGAGGTATTTATATTGGTGCTGCATTAATGTCTCATTATCTTGATGATCCTGAATTTGTGAAGGTGCTTACCAATAATTTCAGTTATCTTACTCCAGAGAACGAAATGAAGTGGGAACTTATTCATCCGGCTAATGGGAGATATGATTTTACTGGAGCTGATAAAATTGTCAATTTTGCCTTAAAGAATGGTATGGCTGTAAGGGGACATACACTTGCCTGGCATTTTCAAAATCCAGCCTGGCTTGGTAGTTCTCTATCCAAGGATAAGGCTATTGAAATTTTAAGGGATCATATCAAAACAGTTGTTGGAAGATACAAGGGAAAAGTAAGAGACTGGGATGTTGTAAATGAGCCAATGGATGAAAATGGTAGTTTAAGAAAGAATATCTGGTACAATGCTATTGGAGAGGAATATATTGAGATGGCCTTGAAGTGGGCGAATGAAGCAGATCCTCAAGCAAAATTATTTTTAAATGATTATAATGTGGAAGGAAGAGGAGCTAAAAGTGATGGTTTTTATAATCTTGTAAAAAAATTAAAGGAAAAGGGGGTACCTTTGCATGGAGTTGGTTTACAATTTCATCTTGATGGACTTTACTTTCCAGACTTTTCAGCTTATGTAGCAAATGTAAAGAGGTTTAAGGAATTAGGACTTGAAGTTCATATTACTGAACTTGATGTAAGAATTCAGGGAAAACCAACAGAAAAAGATATCAATCAGCACAAAAGGATTTATGCGGAGCTTATGAAATTAGCTTTGGCTTATGATTGTGAAGCCTACATAACCTGGGGTTTAAGTGATAAACATTCATGGATACCTACATTCTTTATTGGGTATGGTTATGGACTTATGTTTGATAAAGATTACAAACCAAAGCCAGCAGCTTATGCTGTAAAAGATGTTCTTGAAGGAGATAGACCAACAAGGGCATACTTTGAAAAACTCTCTTCTGGTAGTGAAAGAAGTTTACCTACTTTCAGAGGTGTGAAAGCCACAAAACTTCCTGTTATTGATGGAAAATGGAGTGAAGAAGAATGGAAAGGTGCTTATGTTTATCCATTTGCATTCAATCAACTTGACACACAGAATTTTACTCCTGTTGATTCTCAGGATGATATTTATGGAAATTTCAGGATTCTTTATAATGGTAGTAAGATTTATGGGCTTGTTATACGAAAAGATGATACAACTATTACTCACCATAAGAATCCATGGGATAATGATAATTTTGAATTATTTTACAATATTGATGGAAACTGGAAACAGATAAGAACTATTGTTGGAATGGGGTGGCAAAAGGATAATAATGTAAATGGTAGTGCAATATGGAGTTCTGATGGTAGTGTGCTTGAGTTTGTTGTTGATGTCGGTGTAGATTTGACTGGAAAGACTATAGGGTTTAATGCGGCTTTATCTGATAATGACACTAAAGATAGTGAATTGAGAAAATGTCAATTATATCCAATAGTTGGGAATAATACGGGATGGCAGGGTAAAGGTTTTGGGGAAATGACTTTCCAGAATGAAAAGGGTGCTTTTGTGGATGGAAAACTTATTGGAGATGTGATGCCTTTTGTTGCTGTTGCTACCAAAACTCAAATTAAACTTGATGGAAAGGCAGATGAATGGAAAGAAGCTGTAAAATATCCTTTAATGTATAATATTCTTGGGAAAAATCAGGCGATTCCTTATTCTGGTAAAAATGTGGCAAATTTCAGATTGTTTACTGTTAAAGATAGTATTTATGGTGTTGTAGAATTCGTTGATAACGCCAATGTTAATATTGACTTTTTTGAATTTGCTTTTTATGTAAATGGTAAGGCAACAATAGGTAAGGTTGTTAAAGGGAAAAGTTTTGAAGGAAATGTTAATGGAAAAGCTACCTGGTCTAAGGATAATAAGGTATGTGAGTTTGTGATTAAGGTAAGTGATGCTAATATTGAAGGGACGAGAGCGAAGTTTTCTTTAACAGTTTCTGGAAATGAAAAAGAAAGTAGATTTATCTTATCACCTTTCTGTAGCTATAACCTTGTAGGTGAAGAAAATGTAAAAGATCTTGGTGCAATAATGAGTAAGAAAGGTATAGAGTTTGCTGATATTGTCTGTCAGTAATAAATAAAAAAGCAGGGATTACTTTTGGGTCAATCCCTGCTTCTTATTATATTGTTTAACGGACGCGGCTACTCTTTTAATGCTCCTTCCGTTACTTTGGAGATAATCATTTTAGACATAAATATAAACATTATTAGTAGAGGAAAAACTGAAATAACAGTACCTACCATTATAGCTCCATAATCTACACTTTGCATACCAACAAGTGAACCAAGTGCAAGTGGAACTGTATAGCTTTTTGGGTCTTTTAAAACGACTAAAGCAGTCATATAGTTATTCCACTGGTTTAAGAAGGTTATTATACCATAAGAACCGATAATTGGTGTTATAAGTGGAAGAACTATTCTCCAGTATATACCAAATTCGGAACAACCATCTACTCTTGCTGCTTCAACAAGATCTTGCTGTATGGATGTCATAATGTATTGTCTCATAAGGAATATACCAAAAGCACTTGCAGCTGCTGGTAGATACATTGCTCTTGCAGTACTTATCCAGCCAAAGGTTTTCATCATTATGAAGTAAGGTATGATATTTATGGTTTGTGGTACCATAAGGGTAAAAAGCATAAGTGAGAATAGAACATTTCTACCTTTAAATCTATACATAGCAAAACCATATCCTGCAAGTGAACACAAGAATGTTCCAAGCAATGTTGTCATTGTAGATATATAAACACTATTGAAAAGGTTTCTCCAGTAGTATGTTCTTGAAATAAGGTTATTATAGTTTATTATAAACTGATCTATAAAATTTGGTTTAAGTGCAAGAGGTGGTGGAAATGAAAAAATATCCCCAGCACTTCTTGTTGATACCACAAGCATATACCAGAAGGGAAAGCATGTAATAATTGTCCAGATTATTAATGGTATGTATAAAAGGATAGTTTTTATTAAATCTGTTAACCAGTGAGATTCTTTTATTTTGTGCCTTTCATCTATGTGAACTGTAGTATTGACAGCCATTTTTTCCTCCTACTCTTCTTTAAACAACTTTCTATTTATGTAAGAAAGTACCATAATGATTAAGAAAATAAGGTATGAAGTTGCACAGGCATTTCCAAATCTACTCCAGTTGAATCCCCATGCATACATATATACAGCAAGTGACATACCCATATTTCCTCTTAATTCCATTGCTCTATTTTGGAGTCCTATCATAACCATTGGTTCATCAAAAAGTTGCATATTACCAATAATAGTCATTGTGGTTGCAAAATATATCACAGGTTTAAGTAAAGGTACAGTGATTTTTGTGAAAATTTGCCACCAGGTTGCACCGTCTATTCTTGCAGCTTCATATAGACTGTTTGATATTGCCTGAAGTCCAGCAAGATAAATGATAGCATTCCATCCTGTCCATCTCCACGTTGTAAGAGATGAGAGAGTAAACCAGGTAGTGTATCCTCTAAGCCACTCTATTGGCAATTGAATTGGAAGAATAGGTTCAATAAATCTTAAAGCATAATTCATAAAACCGTATTGTGTTCCATATATTACGCTGAAGACTATTGCTACAGCGACACTCGAAGTAAGATAAGGAACAAACATAACCCCTTTAAAAAATTCTTTAAATTTTACAAGCCCCTGATTAAGTATAAAAGCAAAGCTCATACCAATGAAGTGTTGAGGGATAGCTGTCCAGAAAAGCATACCAAATGTGTTAAGTGTGCTTTTCCAGAAAAGTTGGTCCTTAAGTATAGCTATGTAGTTATTAAAACCAACAAAGGTCATTTCTCCAATACCATTCCATTTCTGGAAACTGAGATATAAAGAAAAGAAAATAGGGAAAGTACTGAATATTAAAAAAGAGATATAGAACGGAGAAATGAAAATATAAGGAGCTATTTTTCTCTGAAAACCGGCTAAACCACTTCCCGGATGTTTTGTTTTTGTCTGGACAGTTGCAGCAGACATAAATCCTCCTCAAAATATCTTGATTTTATTATATAGAAAGTGTTAAAAAAGTCAATATTTTTTGGATTGTTGCACATAGAGATAGGATTAAGGTTGTTGACGATAACAAAAAAATATTAAAAAAAAAGAGGGCTATAGCCCTCTTTTTTTAGTATATAAATAGCATTTCTCTATATTTTGGAAGTGGCCATACTTTGTCGTCAGTTTCCTGTTCAAGAGAGTCAGCTACTTTTCTTAGTTCAAGCATAGCTGGTAGAATCTTTTTGCAGTAAGCTTCAGCCTGTTTCTCTATATCTTCTATACTTTGAGTGTTTTCTAAAGCAACTTCAAGTTTTGAAATAAGATTCTGGAATTCATCAATCTTTGTCGAATAGCTTTCGAGTAAAGATTTTGTTGAAATTTTTACTCCAGTAGAGCTTAAGGTGTTTATATTAGCGGCGAGCTCTGTCTGATATTTTAATACTGCTGGGAGTATCATAGTCTTTGCTATCATCAGAGCTGTTTCAGCTTCTATGTTTACAAGTTTGGAGTATTGTTCAAGATAAATATGATATCTTGAGTGAATTTCTCTTTCAGATAATATTCCAAATTTTGTAAGAGCCTCAATGTTTTTCTTTGATACCCATGCTTTGAGAGCTTCTGGAGTAGTTTTATAATTCGGTAGTCCTCTCTTTTCGGCTTCTTTTTCCCATTCAGGTGAATAGTTATTTCCCTCAAAGAGAATTGGTTTTGATTCTTTTATAGCTTCGGTTATTACACTCATTACAGCCTGATTTAAATCTTTTCCTTTTTTGAGGTTTTCTTCTATTTCTGTAGCAAATTCATCAAGTATATTTGCTACTGCTGTATTTATAACTGTATTTGCTGGAGCAATTGACATAGATGAACCAACAGCTCTAAATTCAAATTTATTTCCAGTAAATGCAAATGGAGATGTTCTATTTCTATCTGTTGTATCTTTTGAGATTACTGGGAGATTTGAAATTCCAAGTTTGATGATCTGTTCATCAGTGTATTCAACCTTTTTGTTGGAAATTATCGCTTCTACTATAGAGGTTAACTGTTCTCCAAGATAGACAGATATAATAGCTGGTGGTGCTTCATTTGCACCAAGTCTATGGTCGTTCCCAGCTGTTGCAACACTTGCTCTTAAAAGATCTGCATATTTGTATACACCCTTAATTGTAGCTACGAGGAATGTTAAAAATTGCAAATTAGCATGAGGTGTTTTACCTGGATCAAGAAGGTTATTACCTTCAGAATCCGAAAGTGACCAGTTGTTATGTTTTCCAGAACCATTTATACCTGCAAATGGTTTTTCGTGAAGAAGAAGAGCAAGATTGTATCTTGCAGCAGTCTTTTTGAGAGTTTCCATAACAAGTTGGTTATGATCTGTTGCTATATTTGAATCTTCAAATATTGGAGCAATTTCAAACTGAGCAGGAGCAACTTCGTTGTGTCTTGTTTTTGCTGGAATACCTAGCTTGAAAAGTTCCTTTTCTACATCTTGCATAAATGCAAGTATTCTTTCACGGATAGAGCCAAAGTAATGGTCTTCCATCTGCTGGCCTTTTGGAGAAGGAGCTCCAAACAATGTTCTACCTGTAAGTAAAAGATCTGGCCTTCTATAATAGTATGCCTTATCTATTAAGAAATATTCCTGTTCTGGACCTACAGTAGAATAAACTCTTGTGGCTTTATTATTTCCAAAGATTTTGAGAATTCTTAAAGCTGCTTTATTTACAGCTTCCATAGATCTTAAGAGAGGAGTTTTTTTATCCAATGCCTCACCAGTATAAGACAAAAATATAGTTGGAATACAAAGGGTTGCTCCATTTATATTTTCAACAATGAAAATAGGAGATGTTGGATCCCATGCTGTATAACCCCTTGCTTCAAATGTAGCTCTTATACCACCAGAAGGAAAACTTGAAGCATCTGGTTCACCCTGTCTTAAGTTTTTACCTGAAAATCTGTTGATAGGAACTCCTTTGCTATCAAAGGATAGAAAACTATCATGCTTTTCAGCAGTTAAACCAGTCATTGGTTGAAACCAGTGGGTATAATGTGTGGCTCCTTTGTCTATTGCCCATTCTTTTACTCCATGGGCGACTTCTTCTGCAAGCTGTTCATCAATTGTGCCACCTTCCTTGATGATCTTCTTAAGTTTTTGGTATGCAGAGTAGGGTAGATATTTTTCCATTGCAGCATCATTGAATACGTTTATGCCGAAAATATCAAGTATGTTGTAACCCTGTTTTGAAGTAGGATTTGGGTTTTTAATGAAGTCTCTCTCGATAACTTCTTTTAAGGCTTCTTCTCTTAAATTCATAAAATTAATTTCCTCCTTAATCTTTTATTATAAAATTAATGCAAAATTTATGCCAGTAATTTTAAAGTTTTAAAATTTCAATTAAATTATGGATTTTTCGCATTTTTTTATTTATTTTATAGCGTTTTATTTGCCTA
>JBBFLL010000032.1:0-16773 GCA_037479045.1 Brevinematales bacterium
TTCTTGTCTTCTTAGAGTATTACAGCTAATAATTAACAACATTATTGAGAAAAGAGAAAAAAATCTTATCATAATAATCTCCTATAAATAACTTTAAAGTTTTTGTTTTTTAAAAGTTTTATAGCCAAATCAGAGATTAATAGAAAATTTATACAAAACAATTTTTTTCTTCTTATTATAAAAGCAATCCTTCAGATACTTTGATAACTTTTCCACCCACTTCGATATTATATTTATTGCTTTCCAGATTTGACCTTAGGTGAAGGATTGATTTTCTGTTAATTTCATAACCCTGTTCTACTGTAATATCAACTTTATTTGAACCAAAGTATTTATAATGTGCTAGGTATGCTGCAAGACAACCATTTGCACTTCCTGTTGCAGGATCCTCAGGAACGCCAAATACATCTGCAAAAAGTCTACAATTTACTTTGTTTTCCTTTTCATATGTTTCGGGACAGAATATGAAAATTGGCAGTGGGTTTTTATCTTTAAAATATTTTTTGTATAAAATAAGGTTTGTAGAGGCTTTTTTGACAGAATTTATATTTTTTAATGGAATAATTAAAAAATTAATTCCAGTGCTTACCTCCTGAATCGGGAATTTTTCATCAATGTTATCTTTTTTTAAGTTAATTAGTTCAGCAACCTTATTTTTACTGTGTATCTTTCCAAACTCTGGTTCAATTTGTTTCATCCATTGTATATTATTTTTATCATCAAATGAGACTTTGATTTTACCCACATTCAAATCAAGAAATATATTTTCTGGTTTCGTAAATTCAATTTCGTTTCTTATTATAAATGCAGTGCCAAGCGTAGGATGACCGGCAAAAGGAACTTCACTTTTTGGAGTAAAAATTAAAACCCTATAGGAATTATCCTGTTCATTTTTACCTAAAATAAATGTTGTTTCCGAGAAATGAAATTCATTTGCAATAACTTGCATTTCATTTTTAGTTAATGAACTATTTGCTAACACAACTGCCAATTGATTGCCTGTATATTTTTCTTTACAAAAAACATCAACAATAGAATATTTCAAATTTTTCCTCTTACTTAAGGTTATAGTAAAAAATAGAAAATGTCAAATAGTTTAATTTTTATTGTCTCGTTCCAACTCAATAGTGAAATAGTTTCTCCAAGTTTGAAAGCGGAAAATTTTACGCCGTGGTCTTATTGCCATATAAACCCTTCTTTTCCACTTTCAAACTTCAAGTTATTTGTCCAATCTCATTATTTTAACAATAGATTTTATCAAAAAAACATTCCAAACTATTGATTTTTTCAGGCTTATGCTTTAATATCTAATACCTGAAATCTGATAATAAGGAGCAAAGTAAGTGGAGATTAAAGAACTTGACAAAGAGTGGTTAATCCCTTTTTACGACAGGTTTAATATTATAATTACGAAAGGGAAAAAACATTTTGTTTTTGACAAAGATGGAGAAAAGTATCTTGATCTTGTTTCTGGCATTGCAGTTGTTAATTTTGGACATGCAAATAGAGAAATAAACAAAGCCATTAAAAAGCAGATAGATAAAATAATACATGCTTCAAATCTTTACTACAATAAATTACAGATTAAGCTGGCCAAGAAGATATGCGAAAAGTCATTTAAGGCTAAAGTGTTTTTTTGTAATAGTGGAGCAGAGGCAAATGAAGCAGCAATAAAGGTTTCAAGGCTTTATGGAAATGCCAAAAAACAGGGTAAAAACAAAATCATTGCTCTTTACAATTCTTTTCATGGGAGAACAATAGCTACTATCTCTATGACAGGGCAGGAAAAGTATAAAAAGGGTTTTGAGCCACTGCTTGAAAATTTCGTCTTTGTTGAGGCTAATAATGTGAAGGAATTAAAAGAAAAATTTGATGAAAACATCTGTGCTATTTTCCTTGAAGCAATTCAGGGAGAAGGTGGAATAAACAAATTATCTCCCGAATTTGTTAAAGAAGCCCGAGATTTATCCACAAAATATGATGCCCTAATGATTTTCGATGAAGTTCAGACGGGTATAGGAAGGACAGGCAAATATTTTGGATACCAGAATTTTGATGTAGAACCAGATGGTTTTACTCTTGCAAAGGGACTTGGGAATGGTGTTCCAATAGGGGCTTTTGTCGTAAAAGATAAAATTGCAGATTTGATGAAAGCAGGATTGCATGCTTCAACATTCGGTGGCAACTTTTTAGCCTGTGCGGCTGGTCTAAAGGTGCTTGAACTCCTTGACGAAAAAATTTTAGAAAAAATCAACAAGCTATCCGAAATTTTTAAGTCTGAACTTGAAAAATTGAAAGAAGAATTCCCAGACTTTATAAAGGAAGTAAGGGTTTATGGGCTTATGATCGGGATTGATTTAAAAGAAAAACTGGAAGTAAAGAATATAATTAACGAATTTCTCAACAATAAAATATTGACCCTAAGAGCCGGAACAAATGTATTAAGACTTTTACCTCCTTTTACTATAACCGGCAAAGAAATAGAGCATTTTTGTAAGGTATTCAGAAAAATTTTAAAAAACTGGAGGAGTAAATGAAAGATTTTGAAAAAGTAGAAGGCAAAAAGAAAAATAAAGAAGTCGTCCTCTATGCTTTAAGCACCTGTATCTGGTGTAGAAAGACAAAAAAATTACTTGAAGAACTCGAAGTTGAGTATAAATATATAGATATGGATCTTGTTGATGATGAAGAAAAATATCTTGCAGAAATAAAGAAATGGAATCCCGATTGTTCATATCCTACAATGGTTATAGACAACAAAAAATGTATAGTTGGCTTTCAGGAAGAAGAAATAAAAAAAGAATTTGCGTAATTTTGCCTCTAATACAAAACAGAGGAGATACTTATGAAAACAAAAATCACTATTCCACAAGAAGAGATTGATAAAGAATACAAAAAACTTTTTGATGAAGCTGAAAGTGGAGGATACCACTTAAATCCAGACGTTGAGTTTACAAAAGCTCTCGTAGAAGGATTGTTAGTTAATACAAAACGTTATGGTTATCCAGCCTGTCCTTGCAGACTTGCAACAGGAGAGAAAGATAAGGATCTTGATATTATCTGTCCCTGTGATTATAGAGATCCAGACCTTAATGATTATGGCACATGCTACTGTGGGCTTTATGTGAGTCTTGATGTTGTTCAGGGAAAGAAAAAAATATCTTCTATTCCAGAAAGAAGGAAGAAGACTATGGAAGAAAAAAGAGATGTTTCAACTTTTAATCTTGAAGGACTCAAATATCCTGTCTGGAGATGTAAAGTCTGTGGTTATCTATGTGCAAGAGATAATCCTCCAGAGGTTTGTCCTGTTTGTAAAGCAAAAAAGGAAAGATTTGAAAGATTTATTTAAATACTCCAGCAAATAAAATTAACCTTAACTCATTGTGAACTATATTTTATTTCTCCTCAAAACTTAATAAATATTCAATCTCTTGAATAGAAAGTTCTTTAAGTATATTTTCTTGAAAATCCGTAAGTTCTCTTGAAATTTTTTTCTTCTTTTGTTTTAATAACTTCATTTTTTCTTCAATTGTTCCTTTTGTAAGAATTTTGTAGACAAAAACCACATTCTTTTGGCCAAGCCTGTGAAGTCTATCAATTGCCTGCTCTTCAACAGTAGGGTTCCACCATGGGTCAAGTAGTATTACGCTATCTGCACCTGTGATGTTTAATCCTACTCCACCTGCTTTTATCGAGGCAAGAAGAATTTTTTCATTTGAACTATTGAAATATTCAACAAGTTCAAATCTATTTTTTGTCTTTCCATCAAGATAAAGGGTATCAATTTTCTCTTTATTTAATCTTTTAAGTAAAAATTTAAGCATCTGGACAAACTGGCTATAGACAACGACTTTGTGGTTGCTATCTATAGATTCAAGAATTAATTCCATCAAGAGATTTGTTTTTGAAGAGATATCCTCTTCTTCAAAAAGCCTTTCATCTATGAGGCCCGGATGAACTGAAAGCTGTCTTAATCTTGTAAGAATAGAAAGAAAATCTATATAACTATTTGATAAACCTTTTTCTTTTATCTTATTGATAATATTTTCCTTGAATTTGTTTAATACATCAAGGTATAAAAGTTTTTGTTTTTCAGTGAGTTCGATTTCTAACTCCTGTTCCATTTTTGGGGGTAATTCTTTTAAAACTTTATCCTTTGTTCTTCTTAAAACGTATGGGGAAATAAGTCTTTTAAATATTTCTGTTGTTTCGTTATCCTGTTTTTTTATTATTGGAGTTTCTATATTCTTTTTAAACCATTTGTGATTCCCAAGATAGTCTGGCATAACAAAATCAAATATACTCCAGAGTTCTATTGGGTAATTTTCGATAGGAGTGCCAGTTAATGCAAGTTTAAATTGGGCTTTTAAATTTTTAACTGCTTTTGCTCTTCTTGAATCTTTATTTTTTATGTGCTGGGCTTCATCAAGAATACATATTGCAATTTTTTTGTTTTCGTATAAGTCTTCATCCTGTATAAGTAAACTATACGAGGTTATTATAATATCATAGTTATAAAAATCACTTAAAATTTTTTCTCTTTGTTTTCTGTTTCCTTTTGTTATAATATATTTGAAGCTGTCCTTGAAAAACTTATTTATTTCATTTGCCCAGTTATCCATAAGTGCATAAGGACAAACAATAAGG
The DNA here is from genome assembly GCA_037479045.1 of Brevinematales bacterium. Classification (GTDB taxonomy): domain Bacteria; phylum Spirochaetota; class Brevinematia; order Brevinematales; family JAOACQ01; genus JAOACQ01. The sequence continues at coordinate 4,648 of JBBFLL010000032.1, forward strand.
CTTGTTTGTATTTTATCTTTAATGTGATATAGAAAAGCAAGTGTTTGTAAAGACTTACCGAGTCCCATTTCATCGGCAAGTATTCCTCCAAAGTTGTATTTGTAAAGGAAATTCATCCAGTAAACACCTATTTTTTGATAATCTCTCAAAAAAGGAATTTTTGAAAAATTTATTTCTTTTATGTCAAAACGATTTTTATTTATGTTTTCAAGAGTTTTTATCAGTTCGTTGTATTTATCTGGAAGTTTAATGTTTTTTTCTCCCGCCAGAGTAGCTAAAAATGGAAGTGTCTTTCTTCCAGAATAATTTTCTTTTTTTAAGAAAAATATTTTTTTTAAAATTTCTTCTTTTTTCTTTAATTCTTCTTCTGAAATGATAATAAGTTCATTGCCTTTTTTTATATATCCTTTCTCAAGCAATTCTTCTATCTCATATTCGGTTAATTCATAGCCTCCAATATGGATTGTGAAATCTGTTTCAAGCCAGTCAATTTCAATCTCTTCTTGTTCTATTTTTTTTACTTCGTTTACTCCAGTTATGTTGACTTTTACATCATTTGAAAGTTCAAAAAGAATCTTTGAAAACAAAGTTTTATTGTCTTTTGAAATTATCTTTGTATTTTTTATTTCATTAAGAAGGCCAAAAAAATTTTTTCTTAAAATATCGTTTACTTTTTTTATTTTAGTGTAAATTGGGTTTGTTGATTTTAAAATCAGCATATGTTCATTGTCTTCACGAAAGAAAATATCTTCATTAAAAAGTGTTTTTTGTCTTATTTCTTCTAAATTTATTTTGATTTTTTGACCTGAAATATCTAAATAAGGGGTTAATTCAAAATGCTCATTCTGGATATTAACCTGAAAGATTATTTCGGCATTTTTAATTTCTGTAATTTGAGGAAGTAGAAAATATTTTTTATTTTTATTAATTCCAGTGAGAAGTTCATTTTTTATTTCATTTTCAAGATAGAATAAGCCATCTTCAAAGATTTCTATTAAAACTTCCTGTTTTACAACTGATTTTATGGGCCTTATCACTTTGTCAATTACTACAAAGTTTCTTCCATTTGTTTGAATAAGTTTTAATTTTTCAAGATTTTTTACTGTTATAGCATCATAATCTTTTGTAAAAACAAACTCAAGAAAAAATTCTTCATTTTTCAGATGAATAGGGTGAGTTTCATCTTTTAAAAATGTTTTGAAATTAAAAATCTCTGTAAAAAAATAGTAATCTACAGGAACGGGGATAAACAATTTTGAATTTTCATACTTAAATAAAAAATTTTTATTCTGAAAAAAATAATTTATTAAGTTTTTTTCTTTTTCATTAAAACTGTCAAGATCAAAATAATAATCAATTCCAAAAAAAATTGGTTTTTCAATTTTCAAGATAGACAAAACCTCTTCTTTTGCATCTTTGAGTTCAATAGATATTTCTGTAATTCTATTTCCTGATAGTGTCCAGTCAATGAAAAATTTCAATTTTATACCTCTTTATAAGTTATTCAATATTTTTGCAAGCTCAAAAATCTCTTCCTCTTTATTAAAATAGCCCAAACTTATTCTTAATGTCCCTTCTGGAAAAGTTTTGAGAGATTTATGTAATAATGGTGCACAATGTAACCCGCTTCTTGTGGCTATATTATGTTCGTCAAGTATTGTTGATAGTTCAATTGGTGAATATTTTGAAGATGTTAAACTTATTATTGGTGCTGAATCTTTTTTTGAAGTAAAAATTTTAAAGTTTTTTGAATTTAAATTTTCAAGAAAAAGATTTTTTAAAAATAATTCTTTTCTTAAAATATTTTCTATACCAATTTCTTTTATGTATTCAATTCCAGCTTTAAGCCCAAAGATACCAAGTGTATTTAATGTCCCAGCTTCAAGAAAGTCTGGCATTTCTTCAGGTTGAAAAGGATTTTCTGAACTATGTCCACTTCCACCAGTTCTCAAAGGCCTTATTTTAACAAGTGGATTTAAAAGCATTAAACCTATGCCTGTTGGAGCATACAATGCCTTATGTCCTGTAGTTATTAAAATATCTATTTTTGAATCCTTTTGATCTATTGGTATTATACCTGCACTCTGAGAGGCATCAACCATAAAAAATGCAGTCGAGTTATTTTTAACAGTTTCTCCGATGGTTTTTATATCCTGAATGTAACCTGTTACATTTGAAATGTGATTTACAATAACAAGTTTTGTTCTTTTTGAAAGACTCTTTTTTAATTCTGTTATTGAGATTTCTTCGTCTTTTATATCGAGGATTTTAAGTTTGATATTTTTTTCTTTTTTAAGGTGGTTTAAAGGTCTTAAAACAGAATTGTGTTCGAGAACGGTAGTTATAACTTCATCTCCATCCTCAAGAATGCCTTTTATTGCCATATTTAATGCATCTGTAGCATTTAAAGTAAAAACCACAAAATCTTTTCTATAGCTGTTAAAAAATTTTGACACAATATTTCTTGTTTCATCGACAATCATACCGGCTTCAAAAGAAAGTTTATAATTCCCCCTGTGTGGATTTACACCAAATTTTTTGTATAAATCCAGCATTTTCTGATAGACAATATCAGGCTTTGGGAAAGATGTGGCTGAATTATCAAAATATATCATAGTTTAATGTATAAAGGCTGTGATTTAACATCACAGCCTTATTTGTTTAATTTTTGTTTTTATCAACTATTTTGCCCTTTTGTAGCCATGGCATCATAGCTCTCAATTTTTCACCAACTTCTTCAAGCTGATGTTTTTCCCACATAGCTCTTTTTGCCATAAAGGATGCTTTGTTTGCCTTGTTTTCAAGAATCCATTCTTTTGCAAATTCTCCTTCCTGAATTCTTCTTAAAACTTCTTTCATTCTTGCTTTAACACTTTCGTCAATAACAAATGGACCTGAAATATAATCCCCATATTCAGCTGTATTTGAAATAGAATATCTCATATCCTTAAATCCACCCTGATAAATAAGGTCAACAATGAGCTTCATTTCGTGAATACATTCAAAATATGCCATTTCAGGTGGATAACCAGCTTCAACAAGTGTTTCAAAGCCAGCTCTCATTAAGTTTGTTACTCCACCACAAAGCACAGCCTGTTCACCAAAGAGATCAGTTTCTGTTTCATCTTTGAAAGTAGTTTCTATAACGCCAGCTCTTGCTCCACCTATTGCGTTAGCATAAGCAAGCCCAATCTCCAATGCTTTTCCACTGGGGTTTTGATGAATTGCTACAAGACAAGGGACACCTCCCCCCTTTTTATATTCTTCTCTTACAAGATGTCCTGGACCTTTTGGTGCTACCATAACCACATCAACATCCTGAGGTGGAACAATCTGACCAAAATGAATATTGAATCCATGAGCAAACATCAAAGTTTTTCCTTTTTTCATATAAGGATGAATGGATTTATAATATGTTTCTGCCTGAAGTTCATCTGGAATAAGCATCATAATAATATCAGCCCATTCTGCTGCCTTTTCTATTTCCATATGTTTAAGACCAGCTGCTTCAACTTTTTTGATTGATGGACTGCCACTTCTCAATCCTACAACTACATCAATTCCAGAGTCATGCAGATTGTTTGAATGTGCATAACCCTGACTGCCATATCCAATAACGGCAACTTTTTTACCCTTTAATGGGTCAATTTTTGCTTCTGATTCATGATATACTTTCATTTTTATCCTCCAGAAAATTTTTATCCTCTAATAATTGCAACTCTACCTGTTCTTGCCATTTCAACTATTCCATAACTTTTAAGAAGTTCAACAACAGCATCAAGTTTCTTTGAATCCCCTGTTACTTCGATTGTTATGTTTTCATGTGATATGTCAACAACTCTTCCTTTAAAAACATCTGCTATTTCTATAACTTCTCTTCTTCTCTGCGCATCTATTTTTACCTTTATCAAAGCAAGTTCTCTTGAAACATAGTCAAGGAAGGTTACATCCTTTACTTTTATAACCTCAATAAGTTTATTTAACTGTTTTTTTACCTGATCAAGGATTTTTTCATCTCCTTCGACAACTATTGTCATAACTGAAATAGTTGGGTCTTCAGTTTCAGCAACAGATAGACTTGAGATATTAAACCCTCTTGCAGAAAAAAGACCTGCAATTCTTGCAAGAACACCAAAATGATTTTCTACCTGAACAGATAATGTATATTTCATTATGCTAACCCTCCTATCATTTGTGTAAGATTTGCACCTGCTGGAACCATTGGAAATACATTTTCTTCTTTCTCTATCCAGATGTCAAGTAAAGCTGGCCCACTTACCTCAAGGAGTTCTTTCAAAGCCTTTTCAACCTCTTCATTTGTAGTTATTCTCTTTCCCCAGAAACCATAAGCCTCAGCAATTTTAAGAAAGTCTGGATAATAACCACACATTTCACCATTTTTATCAGTTTTGGCAAGACAAACTCCAGAATATCTTTTGCTATAGAAAAGCTCCTGCCACTGACGAACCATGCCAAGATATGCATTGTTAAGAATTATGATTTTAATATTTATGTCATGGGCAATTGCTGTACCAAGTTCCTGAATGTTCATTTGTAGTGAACCATCTCCAGCAATTGTAATCACAGTTTTGTCTGGATATGCTACTTTTGCCCCAATAGAAGCTGGTAAACCATATCCCATTGTCCCAAGTCCACCTGAAGTAAGCAACGTTCTCGGTTTAACAAACTGATAATATTGTGCAACCCACATCTGATGTTGTCCAACTTCTGTTGCTATTATTGCATTTCCCTTTGTCAGTTCTGACAGTTTGTCTATAACATATTGAGGTTTTACAAATTTTGAATCTTTTGTGTAAGTAAGTGGATACTTTTCTTTCCAGATAGCTATCTGATCAAGCCATTCTTTAATCTTAACTGGCTTTATGAGTTTATTCATTTCAATAAGAATATCTTTTACGTCTCCAACTATCGGGACATCTACTATTACATTTTTACTGATAGAAGATGGATCAATATCAATATGAATAATCTTCGCATTTGGAGCAAATTCGTCGAGTTTACCCGTCACTCTGTCATCAAATCTTGCACCAATTGCAATAATGAGATCACAGTTGTGCATTGCATAGTTTGCATAAACTGTTCCGTGCATGCCTAACATTCCTAAGTAAAGCGGGTCTTTGTAATCTCCCGGATATCCACCAAGCCCCATAAGTGTAGAAGTTATAGGAATTCCAGACTTTTTTACAAACTCAACAAGCTCATTTGAAGCATTACCAAGAATTACTCCTCCACCATAGTAAATGAGAGGTCTTTTTGCTTCCTGAATCATTTCGACTGCTTTTTTAATCTGCCCAAGATGAATTTTAACCTTTGGTTTATATCCTCTTAATTCCACTTTGTCTGGATAATTGAATTCAGTTTTTGACACTAACACATCTTTTGGAAGATCAACTAAAACCGGGCCGGGTCTACCAGTGCTTGCTATATAAAATGCCTCTTTTATAGTTCTGGCGAGATCATTAACATCTTTAACAAGAAAGTTATGTTTTGTTATAGATCTTGTTATACCTGTAATATCTGCTTCTTGAAATGCATCACTTCCTATCATTGAAGTTGCAACCTGTCCAGTCAAAGCAACCATAGGTATTGAGTCCATATAAGCAGTAGCAATACCTGTAACAAGGTTTGTAGCACCGGGACCACTTGTTGCAAGACATACGCCAACTTTTCCAGTAGCTCTTGCATAACCATCTGCTGCATGAGCAGCTCCCTGTTCATGTCTCACGTGCACTAATTTTATATCTTTTTCTTCATATAATACATCAAAAATGGGGATTACAACTCCACCAGGATAACCAAAAATAACTTCGACACCTTCTTTCTTAAGACTTTCAATCAGAATTTTTGCACCTGTTAACACTCTATCCTCCTGTAATAAAATAGTAAAAAATTATTTCCATTATAAGTATGAAATAAGATTGAAAAAAAATCAACTGTTAATATTAATTCTGATTTCTTAAAATAAAGAGGGCTATCCATAAAAATCGGATAGCCCGCTTTCTATTTAAATGCACAGGGAGAATTAATCTTCAATTAATTTTAAAGGAATTCTCTTTCTTAATGCTGAATATATAATTGGTATTGCAATAAGAGTTATCAAAGTAGAGATAATAAGCCCTCCCAAGATAGAGAAAGCAAGAGGTGAGTAGAGTTCTGCACCCTCTCCGATACCTATTGCCATAGGAATAAGACCAAGAACGGTTGTTAAAACCGTCATTGCTATAGGTCTTAATCTTCTCTTTCCTGCTTCTAAGGCAACTTTATCTGGATCGCCAAATCTCTCTCTTAACATATCATTCATAAAGCTTATGAGTATTATACCATTGTTAACAACTATACCAGCAAGAACAACAACACCAATGAAGGATACGGTGCTCAAAGTTTTCCCAAAAAGGAATAATGCCAATACACTTCCTACATATCCAAAAGGCACAGTAAACATAATCACGAATGGAGCAATAAAAGATTCAAATTGAGACGCCATAATTGCGTATATGAGTATAACAGCAAGAAGTAACGCAAGTCCAAGTTGACCGAAAGATTCAGCCATATCCTTTGCAGCTCCAGCATACTCAATTGAGAAACCTTTTGGAAGAAACACATTTTTCTTTATTGCTGATTTGATTTCTCTTTCAAGTTTGTCTGGTGTTGTGCCATAAGGATCAAGTGAAATAGTAACAACCCTTTTGTTGTTTTTTCTGTATATGGCAATTGGTCCGGTTCCTTTTGTTTCATCAACTATTGATGAGAGAGGAACTAATTTGCCGAGAGGAGAAGGAACCTGAAGGTTTAATACGTCTTCTATACTCATTCTATTTTCTTCCCTTAATTGAACTATTACGTCTATCTGGTCTCCTTCTACTTTCATCTGCGTTGCTGTTTTTCCTCCAAAGGCAGTTTTTATCACCTGACTTAAATTATAAGCATTGAGACCAAGTTTTGAAGCTAATTCTCTATTGATCCTTAAAACTATTTCGGGTAAAGCATCTGAACGATTGGATTGAGGATTTCTTACACCTTTTATTTTTGAAATGACTTCTATAATCTTTCTTACAATTTTATCACTTTGCTCAAGATCGTCACCTGAAACTTCGATGGTCAATGATGAATTAAAGCCTCCTCCACTCATTCCAAAAACTCTTACATTAACTTTTGCTGGAAAATCTTTAAGAATATTTCTTATCTTTTCCATTGTTTCAAATGTTGAAACCTTTCTTTTCTTTTTATCAATAAGTCCAACCCTTAATGATGCTGTATATTCATTAGCACTGCCTCTGAAAAGTCCGGGAGAGTTTATTCTGAGTACCAGAGAGTCAAGATCACTACCTATTGTTTTAATAACTCTTTTTTCAACTTCTTTTGTAAGTTTATCAGTATACTCTATTCTTGTTCCAGTCGGAAAGCTAATATCAACAACAAAAGCCCCCTCATCACTTTGAGGCATTCCTTCTTTACCAATAAGTATTGTGGTAATTGTTCCTACAATTATAAAGCTACCGAATATTAGTAGTAAAGCCTTTTTCTTGTGCCTTAAACCTTTGTCAAGCCATTTGAGATAGAAGTTTGTAAGTTTATCCCAGAATTGTAAAAATTTATCTTCAAAGGGTTTTAAAAATTTGTTTTCTTCTATGTGAACAAGTTTACTTGCAAGCATTGGCACTATAGTTATAGCAATAACCAATGAGCTTAAAAGTGAAATTGTAACTGTAAGGGCAAGGTCTCTGAATATCTGTGCTGTAAAACCCTGAACAAAGACAATTGGAAGAAAAACTGCAACGGTAGTAAGAGTAGACGCTATAACAGGAAGCATTACTTCTTCAGAACCTATTACAGATGCTTTGTATTTACTTAAGCCTCTCTGTCTGTGATAGAAAATGTTCTCAAGAACAACTATTGAACTATCAACCATCATTCCAACTCCAAGAGCAAGTCCACCAAGAGACACAATATTAAGTGTTACATTGAAGAAATACATCATTATAAAAGTAGTTATTATGGAAGCTGGAATAGATATACCTATTATAAGAACTGTTCGTAGGTTCCAAAGAAATAATATAAGAATAAATATTGCAAGAACTGCACCCAGTAATGCAGAATCCCTTACATTCATAATAGAAGATTCAATACCTTTTGACATATCCATTATTACGTTAAGTTTAACACCGGGAGGAAGGGATTCTTCTATTTCTTTCATTTTTCTTTGAACATTTTTTGCAACCTGAACTGTATTTCTTCCTGCTTCTTTGTAAACGAAGATTGTAACACCCGGAGTGCCATTAACTCTCACAATTCCCTGTGATTCACTCGGTGCAAAATATACATTTGCAACCTCTCTTAATCTTACAGGAATTCCATTTTTTACTCCAATTATTACATTTCTTATGTCATCAAGAGTTTTAAATTCTCCTTCTGTTCTTAAAATATACTTGTAAACTCCTTCGTAGGTGTATCCACCCGCCTGATTTTGATTCTCTACCATAAGAAGAGAAGAAATGGTATCTATTCCTATACCATAGGCTTGCAATCTATTTCTATCTACATCAACTCTTACTTCTTTCTTTATTCCACCCATTATTGAAACATTTGCAACTCCAGAAACCTGTTCGAGTTTTGTTTTCACCTGATTTTCAGCGATGTCATAAAGAGCTGCTAAATCATCTATACCGGTTAAACCTAAGTTTAAAATAGGAAACATAGATGAAGAAAATTTGAAAACTGCTGGAGTTGATGCGCCATCAGGGAGAGCATTCTTAATAAAATCAAGCTTTTCTCTAATATCACTTGCTCTTGCATCAAGATTTACACCCCAGTTGAAATAGACACTCACAACAGATTGTCCTTCAGCTGAAGTTGACTCAACCTTGTCTATATCATTCACTCCAGAAACGGCACCTTCAATTATCCTTGTAACCTGTCTTTCAACTTCCTGAGGAGAAGCTCCGTCATAAGAAGTTATTACAGAAAGCACAGGAAATTCAAGGTTTGGTAAATTATCTATGGGCAATCTTGATAAGGCAACAAAACCAAAAATTAATATTGCGACTAAACCCATTACCATTGTAACAGGTCTTTCAACTGCTGTTTTAGGTATTGACATTTTTACCCCCGTTTATTCTTTAACAGGATTGATAGGAGTCCCATCTTTCAAAAACTCTCTACCAAAAATTACTATTTCTTCACCTTCTTTCAATCCTTCTTTTACAGCTACATTATCCTTGTAACTAAAAGCGATCTTTATTTTTCTGAAACGAGCTACGTTATTTTCATTGACGTATACTCCATCTTCATCATTGATTCTTACAATAGCACTTGCGGGAATTACAATTATTGAAGGTTCATATCTTAAGAGAATTGAAACATCTCCATACATTCCCGAAAACAATTTGCCCTGAGGATTGTAAATTCTACCTCTTACTGTTAATGTCCTACTTACAGGGTCAACAGATAAATCTCTTCTATATATATCTCCTTCAAAACTTATATCTGGATATGTATTTACTTTAAGATATAATTTTTGTCCTATTTTTATGTCTTTAAGATATTTTTCAGGCACAGAAATAACAACATCCATATTGTTTAAATTCCCCACGCTTGCTATTGGAACACTTCCAGCAGCAACAAGCTGTCCCTGAACAACATAGATAGAAAGGATATATCCACTTATAGGAGAACGAACTGGTGCAAGTGCATAATCCATACCCACCTGAGACCTATCTATATAAGCTATCACGGTATCCTTTGTTACATATTGACCTTCTACTACTTTAATTGATGCAACTTTACCTGGCAAATCAGAAAAAACCTTAACTTCTTCTCTACCAACTAATTGCCCTGACAAATCCAGAAATTGCCTCATTTCTTTTTTCTTCACATTGTCAACAAGAACAGTTACTATTTGCTCTTTTTTACCCCTTTCTTTTTTCTGACCACATGAAAAAAAAGTTGTCAAAACTATAGTTGAAACTAACAAAAGCCATATAACCTTTTTAAACATATTATCCTCCGTATAAAAGTGGACGGACTTGTCCGTCCACTTTTAAATATACAATCAAAAACTTAATAAGTCAAGAAAAATGAAAAAAATATATTGACTTTTGATAATTTTCAAATATAATAAATTTGGGGAGGGGAATCTTATATTTAAAGGAGGGGTTATTTTATATGAGTAATATATTTAATGAAATTTTCACTGAAAGTGCTGGTGTAAAAAACTATAAAATCCTCATTAATGGGTGCTGGACATGTTTTGGTAACGATAAATCTTTTGATGTTTACAATCCGGCAAATGGTGAAATTTTTGCAAAGGTTCCCGATTGTTCGATAGAGGATGCCAAATCTGCAATCGTTGCAGCAAAAAACTTTTCAGAAATGAAGAAAATAGCTCCAATTCACAGACTTGAAATAATGGAGAAAGCAAGCGAACTTGTAAACGAATATAAAGATTATCTTGCTGAGATAATTACAAAAGAGTCTGGAAAACCAATTTCAGTTTCACTTGGAGAAGTCAAGGCAACTTATGAAAGACTTCGTCTTACAATGGAAGAAGTAAGAGTTTTGTATGGTGAATATCTCCCGGGAGAATGGGTCGAAGATACAAAAGGCAAATTTGCAATAGTTTTAAGAAAGCCAATAGGAGTAGTGTTAGCAATTTCTCCATTTAATTATCCACTTTATATTGCGGCGGCAAAGATTATTCCTGCTTTACTTGCCGGGAACACTGTTATTGCCAAACCTGCAAGTGATACACCGCTATCTTTGATACATTTTGTTAGAATACTTGAGGTTGCTGGTGTGCCTGCTGGAGCTATACAGGTTATCACAGGAAGAGGAAGAGATATAGGAGATGTATTAATCACCAGTGATGATATAGATGCAATAAGTTTTACTGGCTCTACAAAGGTTGGAGAATATATAGCAAGCAAAGCTGGTATAAAAAAACTTCACCTTGAGCTTGGAGGCAAGGCTTCAGCATTAGTATTAGAGGATGCAGACATTGATCTTGCCGCAAAACAGATCTGCAGAGGAACATTCAGAAATTCTGGGCAAAGATGTGATGCTGTAAGTAGAGTGCTTATTAATAAAAAAATAAAGGATAGATTCATAGAAAAGGTTTTAGAAGAAGTAAAAAATTATAAGACAGGCGATCCAATGGACAAAAATACAGTTATGGGAACGGTTATAAATGAGGGGGCAAGAGATAGAATCCATTCTCTTGTAGAAGATGCCTTATCAAAAGGTGCGAAATTGCTTAGTGGTGGAAAATATAATGGGCTTTTCTATGAAGCTACAATACTTGATAATGTAAATCTTTCGATGAAAGTTGCAACAGAAGAAATTTTTGGTCCAATTATGCCAATAATTGAAGTCAATTCTACAGAAGAAGCAATAGAGATTTCAAATTCTTCAGAATATGGGCTTGATAGCTGTATTTTTACGGAAAATATTCATTTGGCTTTAAAAATAGCAAAACAGCTTGAAGATGGCTCTGTAACAATAAATTCGGCACCAGCTCATGGAGTAGGGCATTTCCCATTTGGCGGAAATAAAAAGTCTGGACTTGGTAGAGAAGGAATAAAATATAGCATCGATGAATTGACAAAACTCCATACTATCATAATTAATGAGGAATGAAACACTTTTTATTGGGTATTTTTTATCATCATAGAAAAATAAAGATAGCTTTTTGCTTTAATAAATTATACAAGAAGTCAAAGCAATCTCTGAGTTGCTTTGCAGATTTTGAGTGTCTTGCAAGGGTCATTGCGTGCGAAGCGAAGCAATCTCTCTACCGACACCGCCTATGGCAGTGCCGTGCTGACACAATACACCTCTGCCGGGAAAGTAGTTGCGGAGATTTTTTCCTATATCCTGTAGTAACAATCGGTAAAAACTTGACATCCTGTCTTTAACTTTTTGGTAAAAAGTTGTCAAAACCTCTTGTCACCTTTTTGCTTCGCAATACTCAGCACAGGCTTTTTGGCAAAAGTCACGCAACGTAACTTAATGTTACTTTCTTTTGTCATTAGCGACAAAAAGGGTATGTCACCTTTCTTTTGTAGCCAAAAGAGGATAAAACACTCTTCTTACTTTCTTTCTGAATGATCA
>JBBFLL010000033.1:0-15231 GCA_037479045.1 Brevinematales bacterium
TTTTTCTTTTCTATTTTTTTTTCTTTTTTCTTGTTAAATAAATTAAAAAATATAAACCTTTCTGATTTTGACAAGAAACTTTTTCTCAAGATTAAAAAAATGTTTTATCCTTTGAGAATAAGTATAATTCTTATGATATTAACAGGATTTATTTCTTTTTTGATAAATTTTTTTATCTTATTTCTTGATTTAAAATTACCTTTAAATTTGATTTTTACTTTAAATTCTAATTCTATAACAGGAGTTTTGAGAAACTCTTTACAATTGACAATAGTGGTTGTAGTTATTTATTTTATTTTTGAAATCTGGGTGGAAAAAAAATTACAAATTGAGGGTTAACTATGTTTGGAGCAAAGAATATTTTTGAGTTTTTTCAAATTGGTGGTTTTGCAATGTATTTTCTTGCGGCTTGTTCTGTTATCGCACTTGGAGTTTTTATAGAGAGAAGTATAACCTATTACAGAAAATCAAGGATAAAAAGAGAATTAATAATGCATGAATTAAAAAAATCAATTAAGAACAAAAGAATAGAAAGTTTTAAGGAAAAATATCGTTCAAATACTTCTCCTTTCTTGGCACTTATTATTACATATCTTGAAAATAGAGAGCTTAAGAAGGAAAAGTTAAAAAATCTTATGGAGAGAACAATTTTAGAAAAAGAAGCAGAACTTGATAAATATAATTCTATACTTGGCACTATAAGTAATGTTTCTATATATTTTGGTCTGCTTGGGACTGTTCTTGGTATTATTAAAGCATTTGAAAGTATTGCAATAAGTGGGGCGGGAAGTGTTTCTTCTGTTATAAAGGGGGTGGCTGAAGCGTTGTCCACAACAGCAGTGGGTCTTATAATAGCTATACCATCGAGTATAGCTTACAATTATTTTACAGAGAGAGTGAATTCATTTACCACTGAAATGGAATTAATTGCAATGGAATTAAGTGAACTGGATGATTAAAATGAGAAGAAAGAAAAAGATAAAGAGTGAAATAAATATAACTCCTCTAACTGACGTTTCATTGATGTTGCTTTCTATTTTTCTTATTACGACTCCTTTGATGGTTCAGTCTGGATTAAACATTGAGCTTCCAAAGTTGAAAAATGTTGAAAAAAATTTTAACACTCAACATATTGAAGTTTCTATTGATAATAGTGGTAACATTTTTCTGGACGATAAAAAATTAAATATAACCGATTTTGAAATAGAGTTGAAAAATAAAGTTAAAGACAAAGATGAGAGTACTGTTTTTATTAAAGCTGATAAGAACATAAAATATGAACTATTGATGAAAGTAATAGAGATATCAAAAAAGGCTGAAGTTAAAAAGATTGCTTTAGGTGTTGAAACTGAAAATTAAGGGGAGAAATGTGTATAAAATAGGTCTTAAACTATGGTCTATCAATGAAAATTACATAAATGAAGCTATAAGACTTTATGAGGATGGATACTATGATTATGTTGAACTTTATGCTGTGCCTGATAGTTATGATAGATTTGCAAATTTATGGAAAAAGTTAAAAGCTCCTTTTGTAATTCATGCTCCACATTTCGGAAGCGGCTTAAATTTTTCTATTAAAGAACAATTGGAAACAAATAGAAAATATGCTTTTGAAAGTTTTAAATTTGCGGATTTGCTTAAAGCTGATAAAATAATTTTTCATCCTGGAGTGAATGGAGATATAGAAGAATCTATAAAGCAAATAAATTCTATGAGAGACGATAGAATGGTTATAGAGAATAAACCATATCTTGGTAATGGAGAGAATCTATTCTCTATTGGTTCTACCCCAGAAGAAATTAAATTCATTCTCGATTCTACAAATATATCTTTTTGTCTGGATTTTGGTCATGCTATATGTTCTGCTAATGCTCATAAGAGAGAGGTTTTTGGTTTTATAAAGGAGTTTTTAAGTTTATCTCCAGTTATGTTTCATCTTACAGATGGAGATTTTAATGGCGTTTATGATAGTCATCTCCATTATGGAGATGGGAGTTTTCCTATTGATAAGTTGATTTCTTTTGTTCCAGAAGGAGCGATGATAACGAATGAATCGGTTAAAAACTATACTGATAAACTTGATGATTTTGTAAATGATGTTTTATTTTTGAGAAAATTGTTTATTAAAAAAAGAAGTGAAGTTATATATTCTGAGAATTAAAATTTAGGAAATTTTTATGGAAGTAATTAAAAAGTTTTTTAAAATAATTCTTGTTGTGCTGGGTATTATAAGCTACTATCCAGACGTAGAAGTGAAAAATGTTTTTGTTTACAAAGATTTCAAAGATAGTGAATTGATAAGAGCTCAGATAAAGTTTGAAAATCTTTTAAATTCTTCTCTACTTGAAGTCATAAAAAGTGGTAATAGACTTGATATATCCTGTATTATAAAAAGCTATTATGCTAACAAAATTGTATTTTTAGATAAGATAACAAAAACTATTTCGTATGAAAGTAATATTTATTTACTTGATAATAAAAAATTTGAAAAGGAAGAAGATTTAATAGACTGGATTTCTGTATTTGATTTTGTAATTTTAAGCAATAAATCAAAATATGTTTCAAAGACTATAGATACCCATATAGAAATATATTGTGGTTCTGATTTAAATGTTGATGTGATGTCCCTCTGGGGAAATAAACCAAAAATTATTATTTCTTATGAGATAGAGAAATGAAAATAAAATTTTATTTGGTTTTAATAATTTCTTCAATTTTTATTCTTACTATGTCAATTTATACAAGCTATATTTCAATATATGAACACCAAAAACTTCTTGAGAAAGAGTTATGGAAAATAGGTAAGATTGCAGAGAACAATATTGAGATTCAGAAAAGGTTGTCTCTATTTAAAGTATTTTCTGAAAAAATGGTTGTGGAAACGACAAGAAAAGTCTGGTTTGTATTTTTAATTAATATTGCATTGCTATTAATTATTTTTGGAATTTATATATGGGGTGTTGTAAGACCAATTCATCTATTGTCAAAAAAAGTAAATTCGATTTATTTTGAACAGGGTATAAAGGAAATAAAGATTAAAGAAAATGGAACTGAAGAGGTGAGATTACTAATCAGGGCTTTTAATGAAATGTTTGAAAAGTTGAGAAATTATGAAAGTGTGATTGGCAATATTCAAAAATACAGAGGATGGAAGGAAATCTCAAGAGTTTTGGTTCATGAAATAAACAATATTCTTTCACCTGTTCAAACTTATTTAGAATATCTTTTGGAAGAAGTTCAGGATACAAAAAAAATAAATATGATTCTCAGTAAAATAAATGAAATAAAAGAAATACTTAATAGACTGAGGGAATTTTCTCACTTTCCTGAGCCTGTGCTTCAGGAATGTAATATTAATATGCTTTTGAAAGAAATTTCTTCTGAATTTAAAAGGGTGACAGTTCTGACCACGAAAGATTATATTGTTAAAGTTGATCCACTTTTAACGAAAGAGATATTCAGAAATATTATAAAGAATGCACTTGAGAGTAAAGAGGAAGTATCTGTAAATATCTACCTTGAAGAAGAAAAAAAATATCTTAAAATAAAAGTAGAAGATAATGGAAGTGGGATATCAAAAGAAAATTTAGAAAAGATTTTTTTGCCTGGTTTTTCTACAAAAAAAACGTCGGGAAATATTGGCATAGGGCTATCAATAGTTCAAAGTCTTATTCAGGAACAACATGGGTTTGTTTCAGTTGAGAGTGAGGTGGGAAAAGGCACTATTTTTAATATATATTTTCCTTTGAATGGAGGAAAAAAATGAAAATACTGGTGGTTGATGACAATGTTGATGTAATAAAGAGTCTTTCTGACGTTCTTTCAGAATATGAAGTTATAGGTTCTTCAAGCATTGATGAGGCAAAAAAAGTTTTATCAAGTGAGGTTGATATTGACATTGCAATAATAGATATAATGCTTGGGGAAGAGAATGGGCTTGACCTTTTATCTTATATTAAATCAAATTATAACAATATTGAATGTATAATGATTTCGGGTTATTCAAACATAGAGAAAGCAGTTCAATCAATCAAAATGGGGGCATATGATTTTATAGAAAAGCCAATTTCATATCAGAAGATCAAAGTTGTCCTAAATAATGCCATTGAACACAAGAAGTATAAAGAATTATTTTCAAAAGAGCTTCAAAAGTATGAGATAATAGGAGTTTCAAAAGAAATAAGAAAGATTAATGAGCTTATTGAAAAAGCTGCAAAACTTGATTTTCCAGTTCTTATTTATGGAGAAAGTGGAGTAGGTAAAGAGCATATCGCCAACCTCATACATCTTAAGTCAAAAAGAGGTAAGAACGAAATGGTTAAACTCAACTGTGCCGCTATCCCAGAAACTTTATTTGAGAGTGAGTTTTTTGGTTATGAAAAAGGGGCTTTTACTGGTGCAGTTTCTCAGAAGAAGGGAAAAATAGAGCTTGCACATGGTAGCACAATCTTTCTTGATGAGATTGGAGAGTTGCCTCTTTCTCAACAGGCAAAGCTACTCAGAGTGCTTGAGGATAAAAATATCATAAGAGTTGGAGGAAATAAACCTATTCCAGTAGATTTCAGACTTATTTCAGCAACCAACAAGAATCTTGAGATAGAGGTAAAGGAAGGTAAATTCAGAGAAGACCTTTTTTATAGAATAGGCGTTATTATTATTGAAGTTCCACCATTGAGGGACAGAAGGGAAGATATACCAATACTTGCGAAGCATTTTCTCAAGCAGGTTTCAATTGAGAATAATATTGAAAAGTCAATTGATGAAGATGCATTGAGTTATATCTCTCAAATGGATTTCAAAGGAAATATAAGAGAGCTAAAAAATTTTGTTTTGAGACTGTTTGGGCTTTCTGAGGGTAGTTTAATTACAAAAAAGGATATAGAAAATATAATAAATCCTCTCAAACAAACTGGGTGTGATTCTATTTTTGAAAAAACAATGCCACTCACAGAAGCTAAGAAACTTCTTGAAAAAACCTATATCCTTACACAGCTTAAACTCAACAACAACAATATTTCAAAAACAGCAATCAGTCTCAATGTCTTGCCGAATAATCTTGTAAGAAGAATGAAAGAACTTGATATAAAGGTTAATCAATAAAATCCATCAGTTCTTTTACTCTCTTTGGATTTCTGAGTTTTCTTAAAGCCTTTGCTTCTATCTGTCTTATTCTTTCTCTTGTTACCTGAAATAGATATCCAACCTCTTCAAGTGTATGAGCATATCCATCATCAAGCCCGAATCTCATTCTTAAAACCTTTTGTTCTCTTAAAGGGAGTTCGTTTATAACCTCTGCAAGTTTTTCTTTTAACATACTGTTCATTGTAGTATGCATAGGACTTGAGGCTTTAATATCTTCAATAAAATCTCCAAGTGATGAGTCTTCATCTCTTCCAACGGGTGTTTCAAGTGATACAGGATCGTTTGCAACATTTTTGATGTTTTTGACTTTGTTAACTCTCCATCCCACCTTGCTTGAGATTTCTTCTACAGAGGGGGCTCTACCTAAATCCTGTGTAAGATCAAGCTCTGCTTTTTTGATTTTGTTTATTTGTTCAATCATATGAATTGGAACTCTTATTGTTCTTGATTGTTCTGATATTGATCTTGTGATTGCCTGTCTTATCCACCATGTTGCATATGTTGAAAATTTATAACCTTTTTTGTATTCAAATTTTTCAACAGCTCTTATTAAGCCAATATTTCCTTCCTGTATAAGGTCAAAAAGGTGGACACCTCTATTTATATATCTCTTGCCAATGGAAACTACAAGCCTTAAGTTTGCCTGTATTAATTCTTTCTTTCTTTCTTCTACTACCTGTCTACCTTCTCTTATTTCATGTGTCCAGTGTAAAAGTTGTTCTTTTGTGGCTTTGTAGATGTTTTCTATCATATCGATCTTCTGTAATTTTTCTTTTATTGTATTTGCTAAAGATTGTAATTCAGTGTTTTCTGTATGTTCTTTTGCGAGATTGAGTATTTGTTCTATGGAATGTCCATTCGTTATTTCTACTTTTCTGAAGTATTCAAGTATCTTTTCTATTTCTTCTCCTACCTGAAGTAGTCTTTCTGCGGCATTGACTAAAATTTTTGGGTTTAAATCAATAGTTTTTATTGACTCAATGAATGACCATCTGATTTTCTTTATTTGTGCAAGTAAATTTTCTCTTTCTTTTTCTGAAATATCTTTTTTATCCCATTGTTCATCTATTAAGGCAAGTTCCTCTCGTATTTTCGCAAGAGTCTGTGCAACATTTCCCACAATTTTCATTCTTTCTTTTCTTTCTTTGGCGGAGATATTGTATATCTTTGGCAGATTGAAGAAATTGTAAAGTTTGCCTTTACCCTGCAGTATTTCTTTAACAATATCTTCAATCTCATGAATTAAGAAACCTGAGTCAAATATTGATGTATTTATCTTGAGTTGACCTTCTTCTATCTTTTTTGCTATCTCTATTTCCTGTTCCTGTGTGAGTAGGGGGATTTTACCTATTTTTTTGAGATAGATTCTTAATGGATTGTCTGTCTGATCGTCTTCACTTTCAATTATTATAGAATCAAGATCTTCAAAATCATCAGTTAAAAATCCATCAAAATCTTCAAGAAAAGGATCTTCAACTGTTATCTCATTTTCTTCAAGCAATTTTATTACATTTTCGAGAATTTCAGGTGAGGCTGCCATATCTTCAGGCAAAAATTCCATAATTTCTTCATAACTTAAAATGCCTTTTTCTTTACCATGTTTGATCAAATTGTTGATTTCTTCACTTTCAAGTAAATCGTAATACATATATATTTAATCCTCCTATTATATTAATAATTTACAGCGTGGCTGAAACTTTTGATTATTTCTTCAAGTTCAAAGAGTTCTTTTTTGATGTTCTTTTTTTCTTCAATATTTTTTGCCGTGCTAAGTTTTCTTTTTGTGTAAAGATATCTTATCTTATAGGCTTTTTCTAAAATCATTTCATAAGAAATGTTTTCATCCATTACTATCTTTGAAATAGAATTAATCAATTCATTGTTTAATCCAAAAGTGAGTGTTTTTATGTTTCTTTCTCCTGCTTCTATTCTGGATAATACTTCTTTTACTTCTGTGTTGGTAAACATTTCAGATGATATCAGGTGTAAAATATCATCAATGTTTTCTATGTATTTTATCATTCCTCCCAGAAACTCCACTTCTGTATTTTCACTTTTTTTAGTATTTTTATTATCAATTAATCGACCAAAACTATTCTCTTTCTTTAAGAAATTTTGATATTCTATTAATATTGTTTCGAGTTTTTCATTTATAAAGTTTGCTGTTTTTTTCAAAGCTGCTTCTCTTTCAATAGCCGTCCTGATATTTTTTATATATGAAAAAATATTTCTTACAAACGAAATTTTATCTCTACTTATAGATATTTTCTTACTAAAAAATATTAATTTAAAGTCTATAGGGTCAAGTAATTTTTTTTCAAAATATTCGAGAGTTTTAACTTTACCATACTTCATAACAAAGTCATATGGATCCATTTTGCCTGGTAGAATTACAACTTTAACATTGACTTCAAGAGTGGAACTGATGTCTATAGCTCTATTTGCTGCATTTATCCCAGCGTCATCACCATCAAAAACAAAAACAAGGTTTTGAGTATATCTTTTAAGCTGTAGAATCTGATTTTCAGTAATTGATGTCCCAAGTGGAGCTACGCCGTTTTTTATGTTGTTTTGAAATAATGCAATAACATCCATATAACCTTCAACAATGTAGGCGGCTTTTTGTTTTATTATTTCATCTTTTGCATAATTCAATCCAAAAAGTAGATATCCTTTATGGAAAACTGCATTTTCAGGTGAGTTTACATATTTTGCTATATCTTTTCTGTCTTGAAGTATTCTTCCTCCAAAACCTACTGGATTACCGTCTTTATCATAGATTGGAAATATAACCCTATCCCTGAATCTGTCATAAATTCCATCGTTGCTTTTTAAGCATAGACCCGATTTAAAAATAGAGTCTTCAGTATAACCTTTTGATTTAAGAAACTGAAACAGATTGTGTGAAATTCCACCGTAACCTATCTTGAAAAATTTGATGGTGTCGAGAGTAAGTTTTCTATTCGCAAGGTATTTTCTTGCATTTTCGGCTTCCTTGGAATTTAATAAGTTGTTGTGGTAGTATTCTAAAACCTCAGAAGTTATTTTGTGAACCATCTTTTTTTCAATAATAAGGGATTTGTCTTCACTATTTTCATACTGACTTAAGTCAATACCTGCCATATCTGCTAATTTATCGAGAGCTTCTCTGAATGTTATTCTATAATAATCCATTAGAAATTTAATTGTATTTCCTGATGCCCCGCAGCCAAAGCAATGGTATAAACCTTTTTCATCACTTATTGACATAGATGGAGTTTTTTCGTTGTGGAAAGGGCATTTTGCCATATAGTTTTTGCCACTTTTCTTTACATCAGTTACTTTTCCAATTATATCAACAATAGAAACTCTATCTATAAGCATCTGTATTACACTATCAGGTATCACAACAACCTCGCTAATAGCAAATATGATTTTTTATAGAATGATTGATTAGTATAATATTATATACAAAAAAAAATTGATTTTTCCTGAATTTTAAAAAAAAATTTTTTTATTAATTCTTCCTCATAAGTTCATAAGTATAAAATCAGAAATCAGAGAGTATTTTGTCCAGACATCTATATTTCAATGATTCTGTAATGTGAAAGTCTTCAATCAACTCCTGTGAATTTAAATCTGCTATAGTTCTTGAAATCTTTAAGATTTTTTCATAACTTCTTATGCTTAAGGAATATTTTTGCATTATAGCTTCAAGCAGGTCTTTTGCACCCTTCTTAAGCACACAATATTTTGAAACAAGTTTGTGTGACATCTGGGAATTTGTGAATAGATTGTATTTTTTAAGCCTTTCTCTTTGAATATTTCTTGCTCTTATTATCCTTTCTCTTATGGTTTTTGAACTTTCTCCCTTTTGTTCATATCTTATATCTTTTACGTCAACCTTTGAGACGGAAATGTGCATATCTATTCTATCGAGAAGAGGGCTTGAAATTTTTCTTAAAATGCTTCTCATTTCACTGGCATCCCACTTGTCTATGTCTGTATTTTTATAAGATGGGTTCATCGAGGCTACAAGCATAAAACGAGCAGGAAATTCTACCATACCTTCTGCTCTTGAAATTGAAACTTTACCATCTTCAAGAGGTTGTCTTAAAACTTGTAGAACATTACTTCTGAATAGTTGAAATTCATCAAGGTATAAAACTCCATTGTGTGATAGACTTACTTCACCTGGCTTTGGAAATTTGCCTCCACCGATTATTGAAACGTCGGATGCAGTGTGATGTGGGCTTCTGAAAGGTCTTTTAAGTATAAGAGGATTATCTGGTTCTATCATTCCAGAAATACTGTATAACATAGTTGTTTCAAGTGATTCTTCTATCGAAAGAGGAGGAAGAATTGAAGGAATTCTTTTTGCAAGCATTGTTTTGCCTGTGCCGGGTGGTCCTATTAAAAGTAAATTATGCCCACCAGCACACGCCACTTCAATGCCTTTCTTGGCTATAAATTGCCCGCAAACTTCGTTTATATCACATTCTTCTATTTCCTGAATTTTTGTGCTTATTTCATTGAAATTAAGGTTTTTTAATGGAGATTTTTTTCTTATATTACATAGATGTTCTATAGCTTCTCTTAAATTTTTTATAGGAATAACATTGATCCCTTCTACAATTGACATTTCTTTGCCATTTTCTTCGGGGCACATTATAGTGTCAAAGCCCATTTTTTTTGCATAAATTGCTATAAGTAAGCCACCGGGAATCTTTCTTAATTCTCCATTGAGTGATAATTCCCCCACAAGAGCTATACTATTTAGTTTCTCCATATCATACTTTTCAGATAAAATGCCTATTGCTATCGGGAAATCAAAAAATGTTCCATTCTTTTTGACTCCAGCAGGGGCAAGATTTACAATTATCCTTTTTCCGGGAAAATGAAAGCCAGAGTTTTGAATGGCTGTTTCAATTCTTCTACAGGATTCTTTGACTGATTGTCCGGCAAGTCCAACAATTTCAAATTCTGGAACTTTAGTTTGAATGTCAATCTCTATATCTACTTTTATGACCTGCATTCCAAAAAAGGTAAAAGAATTTAACTTCACCACCATTTTTACCTCCATAATCCTTATTCAAAAATAATTGTCAAAATTTGTTAAAAAAATTAATTGATAAAATAATTTTTTTGGTTTAAAATAATTATGGAGTAAGTTTTGATTTTTTATGGATAAAATTACAGAGTCTTTTTTTAAAAAGCAGATAGATTTTAGTTGCAGGCATTTCAATTTTAAAGATTGTCCTTATTATCCCTGCCACAAAACTGAAGGTGAGCTTGACTGTTTTTTTTGTTTTTGTCCATTTTATCCCTGTGATAATAAAATAGGAAATGGTAAATGGATTGAAACTAAAAAGGGGAAAATTTTTGATTGCAGTGATTGTGATTTTATTCATAAAGATGAAGTGGTAAAAAGAATTCTTGAATTATTCTATGAAGGAAAGAATATAAAACAAATCGAAAGGATTATTAAGAAGGAATTCAAAAAATGAAGAAATATGTGGTAGGTATTTTTGGTAAAACCGGCAGTGGTAAATCAACAGTTTCAAAAATATTGAGTGAAAAGTATGGCTTTCATCATATAGATGTTGATAAAATTGGGCATATTGTTCTTGAAAGAATGAAAGACAAGGTAATCAGCGGTTTTGGTGAAAAGATAGTTACTGATGGAAAGATAGATAGAAAGAAACTTGGGGATATAGTTTTCAAGGATAGAAATGAGCTTTATAAATTGAATAGAATAGTTCACCCTGAGATAAAAAGAGAAACTCTTGAAGAAATAAAGAAAACAAACAAGAAGTATATCGTTATTGATGCGGCTTTACTTTTTGAAATTGGGCTTGATGAATACTGTGATTTTTTGATTATGGTGGAAAGCAAAGAAGAGTTGATATATGATAGAAATTATAAAGATAGAAACTGGAATCGAGAGAAAACAGCAAATATTTTAAAGTCGCAGGAATATCTTGATATATTAAGAGGAAAGGCTGATTTTATAATATACAATAATGGAGATGAGGCAAAACTTAATAAACAGATAGAATTTTTAGTCCATATAATTTTTTAAAATTTTTCCGATAAGGTTTAATATGAAATATAAATATTTGTATTTAATTATTCTTTTAGTATTTTTTTCTTGCGGTGAAGAGAAACCTGTTAGTAAAGTTGCTCCTTTTATAAAGGTTTTATTGTTTACTTCAAATTCTGCGACTGTAGAAGCTGAAAATTTCGTTTTAATTTCAAGTAAAGGTAGAGAAATAGGGAAAGGTAAAATAGGTTTCAATTTATCAAACAATATAATCTTAGTCAATCAAATTATGACTACAGAGGATAAATTAGAGATTTTACCTGAGACTTATTTTAAAATTAATGGGAAAAGCTATAGAGGTAGTTTACAAATCGTTAAGACTAATAATCTCCTTTATTTTATCAATATAATAGATATAGAGAGTTATCTTTATTCGGTTGTTCCAGCTGAGGTTTATACTTCGTGGGAAAAGGAGGCTTTGAAGGCTCAATCTGTGGTTTCACGAACTTATGCACTTTATGAACTTTCTTTTTCGAGGGGTAAAGAGAGATTGTTTGATGTTTATTCTGACACAAGATCACAAGTTTACAAAGGAATGGAAACGGAAAAGGAGAATATAAACATTATAATAAATGAGACGAGCGGCGAAGTTTTAAGATACAATGGTAAAATAATTCCGGCTTTTTTTCATTCTGCAAGCGGGGGTATGACAGAATCTTCACTTGAGTTTTTTGGGTATGAAAAGCCTTATCTTGTGGCAAAAGAGTCAAAATATAGCTCCACATATCCAGAAAATAGATGGGAATACAGATTGAAACAGAAAGATTTTTCAAAAATTTTTAATATTAATCAGGATATTGCTTCAATATCGGTATCAAAAAGGACAGCTTCAAAACGTATAAAAGAAGTTTTGATAATAACTTCTCAAAACACTACAAATATAATTAATGGTAAAGAATTGAGGAATAAACTCGGGGAAACTAATATTAAGAGTTTAAGGGCTAATATTTTTATTACCAATGATGAAGTTTTATTTCAGGGCGTTGGTTATGGACATGGGGTTGGATTTGCTCAGTGGGATGCACAGGGAATGGCAAAAGAAGGAAAAGATTATAAAACAATTCTTAAATTCTTCTATCCCGGAGTTTCAGTAGAAAAAATATGGTAAAAAATGCATATTTATTTGATATTGATGGAACATTACTTCATGCAAGAGGTATAGGCAAATGGGCTTTTGAAAATGCCTTAAGTAAAACTCTTGGTGGAAAATATTCACTTGATAAAGAAGATTTCAGTGGTAGAACTGACAAAGACATTTTATATTCCTTTCTTGAAAGACTTGGATATAAAAGTGAAGAAATTGTAAAAATAATGCCTTCTCTTTATAATTCTTATCTTGATGAGTTTAAAAAACTTACTGAAGAATATAAGGATAATTTTTTAGTTTTTCCTAAGGTGAAAGAATTGCTTTCAGAATTAAAGGGTGAGTGTTTGGGTTTACTAACAGGCAATCTGCTGGAGGCGGCATTTATAAAGTTAAAAGCTATTGGTGTTGATGAATTTTTCCCTTATGGAGTAGGTGGTTTTGGCAATGAAAGCCGAAATAGAAGCAAACTTTTGCCAATAGCCATTGAAAGAATGAAAGTTTTCTATGGGATAGAGAAGTTTAATAAAGTATGGGTGATTGGGGACTCTCACAGGGATATTATATGTGCGAAGGAAAACAATGCAATTTCTTTAATTGTTGCAACTGGCAAAGAACGAAAAGAAAAATTAATAAAA
Source organism: Brevinematales bacterium (assembly GCA_037479045.1). Taxonomy (GTDB): domain Bacteria; phylum Spirochaetota; class Brevinematia; order Brevinematales; family JAOACQ01; genus JAOACQ01. Next base: position 12,947 of record JBBFLL010000033.1, read on the forward strand.
TATGAACCAGACTTTATCTTTGATGATTTTGGCAATATGGAAATGATCCTTAATATATTGAAGGATAGAAATTAATAGCAACTATTTTTGTATAAAAATGTATTTTGTCTTATAATGTTATGGGGGAAGTTGTTGAAGAAGTCAGTTATTTTTATTTTATTTTTTGTTAATCTTTCTTATTCTTTAAAAATAAAAAACATAAACTTCAGTGGCGATGCAATTACAAAAAAATCTACTTTACTTTCTTTTTTCCCAGAATATTATGAAAAGCAGGAATTTTCCGAGGAAGAGTTAAAGCAGGCTATAAGAAACTGGAAGAGGCGTCTTGAGAGAACAGGGTGGTTTCGTAATATAAAGATTGACACAATTAATATTGAAACCAACGATGTTGATATAAACATAAATTTTACTGAAAAAATCCCATATACAGTTTATGTCAAAAACAACTATCTTGGTATAGGTAAATACAATATCTGGGGTGAAGGTAAAGAATTATATTTTGAGGCGGGGCTTTCTCATAAGGGGATAAGGATAATAGATAGAATATTTAATAAAACCTCTTATTTCTATGAATTTTATGCTGGTAGTGAGCAATTTTACCTTTATGAGTATGTTAATGAAGAAATTGAAAAAACAGAGCTTTCAAGACAGCGGGTTTATGCAAAGGCTGGCAATAATATTTTCCCAGATCAGAAACTTTCTTTAGCAATTCATCTTGAATGGTTTCAGAATACTAACGATAATGAGAATTCAAAGAATATTAATTCTTCGACTTTAAACTGGTCATATGATGTTACGGAAGGTTATCCAGTTATAAAAAATGGGATCAAGTGGGAAAATAGTTTCAGGTTTTATACTGACTTTAAATTTTTAATTGAGACGGACTTTAAAGGTTATTTTCAAGTGTTTGATACATTGATTCTTGGTTCGAGAGTTCATATGGGTTTGTCTTATCCAGAATTACCACTTTATCATAAGTTTAATCTTCAAGGGATAAATGGTTTAAGAACGATGTCCGTGATGGATGGACTGATTGGAAATAATGTCTGGGATCTTCATATAGAATTAAGATGGGCTTTCTGGGATGTTGTTCCATTTTTACTTTACGATCTTCAACTTGAGACGCTTGGTTTTGTAGATATTGGTGAAGCGAGAGATAAAATTGAAAATTTTGGTAAACCCCACATAGTTTATGGTTGTGGTATAAGAATCTATCTTGATACTTTTGCTATAAGAACAGAGATAGGGGTAGCTGAAAATTCAAAAGTAAGTGTCTTAAGTAGTTTTGAGATGCCTTTTTAAGTTTTATCTTTTACCTACAATTTTTCCGTTATAATATCTATAATTTTTATCAACTGCATCAATTTCTCTGCCACGAACAAGTTCAAATGTTAGTGGGTCAGCTTCCTTTATTATTTCGATTCTGTTCCAGAGGACAAAATAAACTTTGTTTTTATCTTTACAGTAACCACCACCAAGACACTCAAAAGTTTTTGGGTCTGCGTCTTTTACTTGAAAATTTTGAAAGTAGACAATCTTACCATCTGTTCCCCAATAGTATTCTCCTTTATGATTAAGGTCGAATGCTTTAAATTTTTTTGGATTCAAGCCTTTCAGAGGGATAAAATTGTATTTTCGAATATCGAAATAGTATATATTCTTGCCATCTGAAAAATAAACAGGATATAGAGTAAAGTCTTCTGGCTTGTATGGTTTCAGTTTTTTTACATTCAACTTTGAAGGAATATTGAGTCCTTTAATTTCAGGTCCATCTTCAAGTTTGTATATTTTATTGTTGTATTCAAATATGTAAAGACAATCTCCGTGATTAAAGGCGGCTATTTCTCTTATCTTATGTGCATTAGTGAAATTTATTCTTCTGTTATATAAGTAGATGGCGTTTTTATCTATCCCAGCAACCGAGTAATATTTGAAAGATGTTGGATTTTTGAGTTCTCTGAAAGTTTTAATATCAACATTTTGAAGTGGTTCGTTATCAAAATAATAAATTTTCCCATCAATTTTTTTGTAATTTATAAGTTCCTGTGCTGATAAAATGTTGAAAGCGTTAATTAAAATAATAATAAAATGTTTCATTTTAATATATTTAAATAATAATTTTTTGTTAATTTATAATAAAGATTTTGTTTTTTAAGTTTTATTCTTAAGTTTATAATTTTTTTAATTTCATATCTTTTTTAAAATTTAATTTTTATTAAATGTATATGGTAGTGGTATTTGTTAATAGCTAATAATTAACTATAAATGTAATTAATATATAATAT
>JBBFLL010000034.1:0-14564 GCA_037479045.1 Brevinematales bacterium
TAATCACTTTTTTCCAGAAAGTGATAAGTTTTGTTGCCATTGACAAAAGAAAGTAACATTAAGTTACGTTGCGTGACTTTTGCCAAAAAGCCTGTGCTGAGCATTATGAAGTAAAAGGGTGACGATATGATTTTCTAAAAAAGAGGGCAAGTAATTTTAACAACTTTTTATCAAAAAGTTAAAAGTTTTGTTGAAATTCGGGAAAGAAGGCAATAAAGAGTTTTTTCACTTCAGACAATTTTTTAAAAAATAATTATCCAATTTTTGTTTTTAAAAGATTGATGAACTTTTCAAAATCAGATAGATTTTGTTTTTTACTTTCGTCTTTTATTTTTTCAGAGGAAGGTTTTTTTATTTCTATTATTTTTATATCATTTAAAGAAATAGGCTTTGCGGAAGTATCTACAGATCTTTTTACAAAGTTTTGATATTCATTGTTATATTCAAGAATGAGTTTTTGTTTATATTCTGCAAGTTCAGAAATTTCTCTTTCGAGCTTTTTTATTTCGATATCGTAATTTCTTGATTCGAGTCTCTGTTCTCCTACAAAGAATATAACGCAAATAGCAAAAAATGAGACACTAAAAACACGAAACCAGAGGTTGAAGCTATTCATTTTTCACTCCACTAACCTTTTTAAAAACTCTCATCTTAGCACTTCTTGCTGATTTATTGTGCCTTATTTCTTCTTCTGTTGGCACAATAACCTTCTTTGTGCAAACTATTCCCTTTCCTTCTTTTTCAAGTCCCTTTAAACCCCATTTAACTATTCTATCTTCAAGGGAATGATAGCTTATTATTACCAATTTTCCATTTTCTGTTAATATATCGGCACACAGGGGTATAAAACTTTCGAGAATTTTTAATTCTTTATTCACAAAAATTCTCAAAGCCTGAAAACTTTTAGTTGCCGGGTGAATATTTTTTGTCTTTTCTTTTTTTACTCTTGATATTAAATCGGCAAGTTCTTTTGCATTCTTGATAGGTCTATGACGTAAAATCTCTCTTGCGATTTTTCTTGCCTCTCTTTCCTCTCCAAGATGGTATAGAATGTCTGCTATCTCATTTTCTTTAAATTTATTTATTACCTCATAAGCTGTTAAAGTTTCATTTTCATCAAGCCTCATATCAAGTGATAATTCATCGGTATAGCTTATTCCTCTTGCTGGGTTTTTGAGATGAAACATAGAAATACCAAGATCTGCTATTACACCATTTACCTCTTTTATTCCTCTATCTTCAAGAGCAAGTTTAATATCATTAAATCTCAAATTATAAAAAAATACGTTCTTAAATTCTTTAAGTCTTTTTATAGCGACCTCAAGAATTTGTTTATCTCTATCCAGACATATCAAAAGCCCTTTTTTATTAAGCCTTTGTAGAATTGCTTCAGAATGTCCGCCTTCCCCGCAGGTTACGTCGACATAAATACCGTCCGGTTTGATATCAAGATGTTCAAGTGATTCTTTTAATAAAACGGGAGTATGATAAAATTCGTTCATTTATTCTACCTTCAAATACATTGTTATTTCGTTGCCTATAGAATTAAATTTGACTTTATTCATTATTTTTCCTATCATAAAGATGCCTCTACCTGATGTTTTCAAGATATTTTCTTTTTTTGATGGGTCTGGAATTTCTTTAATATTGAATCCCCGTCCTTCATCTCTTATTTTGAAAACAATCCAGTTATTAAAGATCCTGTAGCTTATAAAAACTCTTTTTTGAATATTTGATTTGTTTCCATGAATGATTGCATTTATTACAGCCTCATAAAGACAGGTATATATTTTCCATTTAATTTCTTCTGATAGGTTGAAAATTCTTTCAATTGAGGAAATTAATTTTATAATTGCATTATCAGCTTCAAGGATATTGCTTGGTATTGACAAATAATTTTTGTATGCAAAATTTTTATTGAGTGTTACAAGCAGCATTGAAATATCATCTTCTTCAAATCTTTCGTATTCCTGTAAGAGGGTCAAATAAATTTTGTTGACTATATTTTGTTGTTTATTTTCCATAAGATTTGAAAATATATTTTTTAATTCTTTTATGGAAATTGTCTCTTTGTTTTTGTGAAAAGAGAAAAGTCCATCTGTGTAAAATAGTATTTTGCAGTAATCTGGTAGTTTTTCTTTTGCTATGTGCTTTGAGTATGAAAGATTTAAGTTGATTCCAAGAGGAAAAGTAACCTTTTCCAGGTGATAGATTTTTTTATCTTTTTCAGAAAAAATTATTGGCATTGGGTGTCCACAGTTTATATATTCAATCTCATAATTTTTTGTATCTATAATACCATAGAAAAGTGTAACAAATTGATCCTCTATAAGTAACTGAAGTAAAGTAGTATTAAGATAAAAAATCATTTTATCAACACTATAAAAATCCTTTGGTGTCAATGTTATTAACATTTTGAGAGTTGCAGTTATAAGAGATGCAGATACTCCATGCCCTGAAACATCAGCAATAAAAACACCAATTTTATCAGAATCTATCTGAAAAATATCAAAAAAATCTCCTCCAAGTTTTTCAGATGGTTTAAAAAATGTTTCAAATCTTACGTAAGAATTATATATTGGTGAGATATAAAATATATGATCAAGTATTCTTTTTGCTGTTGTAAGTTCGTCTTCCATCAATTTATTTTTTATTTCAAGTTGGTTAAATAACTTGAATTCAAGGCTTATATCCTGAAAGAAAAGTTGAAGATAATTTTTTTTATCAATATCAAGTTTCTGGATATTTACAGAATAAACTTTCTCAGGATTTTCTTTTTGAAATATTTTATATGTTGTAAATAAAGAAGAAGATGAAGAGTTCAAGAAATTTGAGATATCACTATCTTCTATCAAAAAAAAGTCTTTTATATTTTTACCGATAAGATTATCTTTTATGTTGAGAATCTTTGAAAGAAAAATATTATGAAATATGATTTTTCCCTTCTTATCTATAATTAAATAAGGGAATGGAAAATTCTCAAAAATTTTAAGAGAATTCTCCTGTAATTTAATAAAAAAATTTTTATCTTTAACCATTATTTTCCCATAAAACGGAGAGAGGGGGATTTGAACCCCCGGTACACCAAAAAGTGTACATCTGATTTCGAGTCAGACCCAATCGACCACTCTGGCATCTCTCCAGAATTTCGCGCCCAGGAGGATTCGAACCCCCGACCCTCAGGACCGCAACCTGATGCTCTATCCAGCTGAGCTATGAGCGCCCTTAACTATTTTACAAAATATAGTTTATATACATAGTATATAAACTATAATATACACCTTAACTATTTTATTATAAAATAAATAGTTTTAAAAGTCAATAAGACTCTTATGGCAGAGGTGTATGTTAACTTAATTCAAAAAAAGGTTGACAAAAAATTTTTCTTTAGTTAAAATATCCTTGATAATCATCAAGGAGGTAAGAAATGTTTGCAACAATTATTTCAAATTATTCAAAGTTAAGGTTAAGATTTTTTGTATGGAGAAGTGAAGTAGAAATTTGGAAAAAGATTTTGCTTTCTTTTGCTGGGGCTCTACTTATGGGAGTTCTTGCACAGTTAAAGATATATCTTCCATGGACTCCTGTACCTATTGTTGGTTCAACTTTTGGTGTTGTTTTGAGTGCGGTGCTCTTAGGTAAAAATTGGGGTGGTATTTCTACATTGATTTATGTTGTATTAGGATCTATTGGTATTCCCTGGTTTGCTGGATTTTCTGGAGGGATAGGGGTTATTTTGGGTCCTACAGGTGGATATCTTCTTGGATTTGTACTTTCTGGATTTTTTGTTGGATATATAATTGATAAGTTTCAATTTTCAAGGAGATTACTACCACTTATGTTAATTATGTTGTTTGCTCATTTTGTCCTTATGTATATTCCGGGTTTAATCCAGCTTGGGTTATGGATGAGTTTGGTGAAGGGTAAAACTTTCAACTTAATGGAACTATTATGGGCTGGGGCTATTCCTTTTATTCCCGGTGATGTTATAAAATCGATTTCTGCAGCTTTGGTTTGTTATTTTATCACTCCAAAGGAAAATTATATTGCAAAGAAATAAAATACTTCAATTAAGGGCTCATCATATACTGTGTATTCAAGGATTTCAGGGTTATGGATATGATGAGCCTTTTACTTATAATTTGAAAAAGATTCATTCTATTTTCTTTAACCAAAAGCAAATAAGGTTAATCATTTCAAATGACGTCATTTGTCAAAAATGTCCATTCAGTAGCAGAAATAACGAATATTGTCTTAAAAAAGGTTTTGATGCGAGAATTTTGGACATCAAAATTCTTAAAATTCTTGGTATAAAGCCTGAAAAGACAGTTAAATTAAATCAGTTGCTATTTTATTCCAATCAGGATAAAAAGAAAACTATCAAACTCAAAAAACTATGCAAAGATTGTGAGTGGAATTCTAAATGTTTATGGTTTTTAAGTTAATTTTAACAAAAAATACTTTTTTTTTATTCATTTTTTTATTATAATATAATAAGAGTAAATCTGGAAACTTAAAATGAATTTTGAGTATTTTTTGTATTTTTTATCTGTTTTAATAATTCTTGCTTTTGCAATAGAAACATTAATTAAAAATCAAACTTCTCTTAATATAGCTGCAAGTTTGCTTTTATTTTTTATAGCTACAATAGTTGGCAGTGATCTTGGAGTTAAGTATCTTTCAGAGAATGGCTTTTCAGCATTTCATGTTTTTTTGAAAATTGAAAACACTTCAATTTATTTTATTGGATTTTTAGCCTTTGTTTTTTCAAGATATTTTCCTAGAGACAAGCAGGTTAAAACAAGCTGGATTCTGGTAGCTACAGGAATTGTTTATTTTGCTTTGTGTGCTTTTGTTTCATTTTCAGAACTTACAATTTCAAGAATGTATATATCTTCAAAAGTTGAGATTATTCCTCCGAAACTAAAATCTCTTAATATTATTTCTCCAGAAATAAGGAAAAGTTACAAATTGATATTAAATTATAACTTTTTGCACTATTTTTTCGTAGCAATCTCATATTTTAATATATTGCTTTCAGCTATTTTGATAATAATAAAATATAAGAGATTGACTTTAATATTTCAGAAAAAACAAATCAGGTATTTACTTGCAGGTTTTTTTGTGTTTATAATTTTTTTTCTTATCACAGAACTTAAATATTTTCCGCATTTTATTAATACTCTTTTAAGGCTTGGTGGTGTAATATTATTTTCTGTATCTCTACTTTATTCGATTATAAGTTATAGATTTGCGAATTTGAGAAAAAAGATTATCTTTTTCATAAGAGAGAATATCATAACTTTTTTTGTTATACTTCCATTTATTCTCTCTTTGATTATCTCAAGAAAATGGTTTTCTAATCTACCTACCTTGAGTTATTTTCTTATTATTGTTTTCTTTTTACTTTTTTTGCTGTGGTTTAACAGAGTTGTGGGGGATTTTATTAAGAGGGCTTTAGGTTTTAAGACAATTATTGATATTACCGAAATCTTATTCGATAAGATTGCCTCTTCAAGAACTATTGAGGATCTGGCTAAAAACTCAATCAGGACATTAATGGAACTCGTAAATATAAGAAATGCTCATTTTCTTTATTTCAATATGAATAAAGAGGTTTTTGAAGTCATCCATTCTTCAAATGGGAAAAACTATTCAGTTTCAGCTCTTAATCCTTTTTTTAGGTATTTAACAAAAGATATTGATTTTCTTGATAGAGAGGTAATAAATTTTGATCCAAAATATATTAATATTAAGGATATTGCAAATAGATATTTTGAGAATTTTGAAACGGCACTTATTATTCCACTTTTTTACGAAAATACACTTACTGCCTTATTTCATATAGATTACAAAATAGATAATAATTCTTTCACAAAAGAAGAATTAGAAATTTTTAAAAAATTAAAGAAAGTATGTAATTTACTCCTCAACAATATTATATTATTTGAAAAGGATGAAAATGCAAAATTAACCAAAAGGGATATTATACTTGCTTCTCAGATTCAGGAAACAATTTTCCAGAATGATGTTCCAGAGTTCAAGTATATTGATGTATATGCATATCAAAAACCAGCAAAAGAAGTAAGTGGGGACTATTTCTTTGTTCAAAAGATAAGTGAAGATAAACTTGGTTTTGTTCTTGCTGATGTTTCTGGTAAGGGTTTTTCTGCTGCTATGGTATCAATGATGATCCATACAATTTCACAGAGTCTTGAGTTTTCTTCAGTATCACCAAGTAGTATAGTAACAAAAATAAATGAGGTTATGACATCAAATATTACTGTCGGGAAAGTAAGCAAAATGCTTACTTTTGCTACAGTTTTTTGTGGTGTAATAGACAAAGAAAATGGGGTTCTTGACTATGCGAGTGCAGGACATCATCCAGCTATAGTATATGATATAAATCAAAATGTTTTTCATACTATCAAAGCATCATCAAGACCGGCAGGAATATTCAAAGAAGAGATATTTTCCTCTCAAAAATTCTATTTTAAAGAAAACCAGATTTTTGTATTTTATACTGACGGAGTGACAGAGGCAATAAATGATAGGGAGGAAGAGTTTGGTGTAGAAAGACTCAAGCAAATTATTTTGAAGTATAAAAATCTTCCTTCACGTAAAATTACTGACAAAATTCTTGAAGAAGTCGAAAAATTCTCTGGTGGAAAAGAGCAATTTGATGATATTACTTTGATTGTAATTAAGTTATAGAAGATTTTTTCCGAAAAATTCTATATTGTAAGGAGGCTTTCTTATGAAGAAGATTTTAATTCTTGTTTTATTTATATATCCTTTTGTTTTACATTCTCAGGATAAGGTGAATGTCCCACAGCCAAATCCATTTGCTTCAGTTAAACCTTTACCTTATTCTCAGCTTATTGGGTTTAAGGTTGGTGGGGCTTATTATGTTTATACATCTCTCAGTGAAGCTACATCAAGCATATTTTTTGAAAGTGTGATGAATAATTTTATTGGACTTGAAATAGAACTTGGAGCTTATAGTATTCCAGTTACAAACTATAGTGTTTCTGGAGTTTCAGTTTCTGGAAATGGTTTGAGGAAATATGTTGAGTTGTCAGGTGGATTTAAATTTTACCTATTTGGTGCAGGGCTTTATCTTGGCTTATCATACAATGATTTTATTTCTGGTTATCTTATTACAGAATCTTCTGGAATAAAATATTACAATACTATGTCGGATCAGGAAAGGGATTTCTTTTCTATTCAGGTTGGACCTGAAATTAATGCTCAGATTTCTTCTGATCTATTTTCAAAAGTTGGAGTAAGATTTATATATGGTTTTGTTCCAGATGACCTTAATTATACTGTAGCGATAAGATTTTTTATCTCTTTTGCTTATGGTTTGTAGTATAAGGAAATAATAAATGCCTTTACCTGTTTACTCTGAGATCTCTAACTTTTCTTTTAAAAAAAATGAAGTGAAAAAGTTTAATTTTTCACTTTCTTGTGTTTTTATTACAAACAATCTTTCTTCTTCTATTGAATCCCTTAATTCTATTTACAGTATAATATCAAGCAACAAACAGAGTATAGAGCTTTTAATTATTAATCTTGATAAAATTACTTATAATTATGATACTATATTTTCAACCTTTCCATTTGTAAGAATACTTTTTGTCAAAGATAAAGTTTCTATAAAGGATGTTTTTCTACTCGGTATTGAAGAAGCAATTGCAAAAAATATTCTTTTTTTAAAACAGGATTATGAAATTTTAAGCCTTGATCTTGATATGCTTAACCTGTATTTATCTGAAATGAATTTTGGTATAGTTCTTCCTTTGATTTTTAATGAAAGTGAAGAAATTATTCCGAATATTGTAAAATTAAACTATAAAAATGGTTTGTTAACTACATATTCAAATGACATTGTTGGGACAGCAGAGCCATCACTTTATCCAAAGTATTTTTGTTTTATAATTAACAAGAATGCTATATTTTCTGATCTGGACATTTTTGATTATGAAAATGAGGATTATTTTTTGCTTGAACTTGGCTATAGACTGTGGAAAAATGGTTTTGTTATTTCTCAAGCAAGAAATTTTAAGGTTTTTTACAACTATGAAAAAAGCGATATTGATTTATCTGATGATTCAGAGTATTTAATTTTTAATTTGCGGAATATAAATTCGAGTAGTCTCACTAAAGGAAGGAGTTTATTTATTTTGAAATCAATGTTAAAAAATGTGTTTAAATTGAATTTTAATTATGTTAAAAAATTAAATAAAAGTAAAAAAGAAAAAAAACATTTTCCTGTTGAGGATTTGGAAATATTGTCGATAATTAATAAGGACAATCCTTAACGGGAGGTTTTTATGATAAAGGAAATAGACGCTATTGTTCAGACAAGAATAGATTCAACAAGATTACCCGGTAAAGCAGTAATGCCGATAAATGGCAAACCAATAATAGCACATATAGTTGATAGACTCTCTTTATCAAAATATCTGAGAAAAATTATCATTGCAACAACAGAAGATTCAATAGATACAATCAAGAAAGCACTGAGTAATTATAAAAACATAGAGTTTTTTGTTGGAAGTAAAAATAATGTGCTTGAAAGATATTTTAAGGCAAGCGAAATTGCTGGTTCAAAAATTGTTGTCAGAGCAACAGGTGATAATCCACTTGTTTGTCCAGAGTTCCTTGATAAAGCTATAGAAATTCATGTGAATAGTGATGCTGATTTAACACATTATCTTGGCATCCCACTTGGGACTGGTGTTGAGGTTATCAAAAAAGATGCTTTGAAGATAGCTTATAAAAGCACAAAAGATCCATATGACCTTGAACATGTTACCCCTTTTATTTATAAAAATAGAGACTCTTTTAAGGTTTTAGAACCTCTCTCAACTGGAATGTATTATGCTCCAGAAATAAGAGTAACAGTTGATACAAAAGAAGATTTTGATAGAGTGTCTGCTATTTTTGAGTTTTACAAGAGCAAAAAATTTATCTCTATGGAAGATATAATCGAATATTTTGAGCTTCAGGATAAAAAGAAAATAAGATTAATAGCAACAAAAAAAACTAAACCATCTATAATGCCACATTTTGTGTAAGGAGATTTTAAATATCCAATCCACTATTGAACTATTAAGTTAATCTTGGCAAGAAGGCCAAGCAATCTCCAGTTAAGTTGCTCGTCCGATTTTGAATATTTTAACCACGAAACACACTAAAATCACGAAATTTAAGAAGTTAAGCCAATTCTTTCCTTGGTTTATAAAAAGACACAAAATTTTGTATAAGTCTAATTTAAATATTCAGCTTTTTAAGTCTTTCTGTAGCTTCAAGTATATCTTCTCTATTGCCGAAAGCAGAAAGCCTTATAAATCCTTCGCCGTTTTGTCCGAATCCTTCTCCGGGTGTTGATACTATCTGGCATTCATTAAGTAAGTAATCAAAAAAGCTCCAAGAATCAAATTTCTCCGGGACTTTAAACCAGATATATGGGGAATTAACTCCACCATAAACTTTCAGCCCAAGATTTCTTATTGTATCGTAAATAATTTTAGCATTTTCAAGGTAATAGGAAATGAGTTTGTTAACTTCCTGTTGGCCTTTCTCAGTAAATACAGCAGCAGCTCCCTTTTGAATTATATATGCTACTCCATTGAACTTTGTTGATTGACGTCTCAACCACAGTTCTCCGAGAGGATATTTATTTTTTTCTTTATCATATACTACTAATTCTTGAGGAATAATAGTATAGGCACATCTTGTGCCCGTAAAACCAGCCGTTTTAGACAAACTTCTGAATTCAACGGCGACTTTTTTTGCACCTTCTATTTCATATATGCTTTTTGGGATGCCTTCTTCTCTTACATAAGCCTCATATGCCGCATCGTAAAGAATTATAGCGTTATTCTCAATTGCATAATCCACCCATTTTTTTAACTCAACTTTTGTCAAAACCTGTCCAGTAGGGTTGTTTGGGAAACATAAGTAAATAATGTCAACCTTTTCAGATGGTAGCTCGGGTTTAAAATTATTTTCTTCTTTGCATTCAAGGTAGACAAATTTGCTATACCTTTTATCTTTTGCTACTCCACTTCTTCCAGCCATAACATTACTATCGACATAGACAGGATAAACCGGGTCCGGAATAGCAACCTTGCAATCTATAGAAAACAGCTCCTGAAAGTTAGCAGTATCTTCTTTGGCTCCTGTAGAAATGTAAATTTCGTTTGGTGAAATGTCTATTCCCCTTCTTTTAAAATCAAAATCTGAAATAGCCTTTCTCAAAAATTCATAACCCTCATAAGGAGGATATCCCTGAAAAGTTTCCCTTTTTGACATTTCTTTAACTGCATTTTCAAGCTCTTTTATCACACTATCGGTGAGAGGTTCAGTTACATCTCCTATGCCAAGTCTTATTATTCTTGCTTCTGGATGAGCTTCTTTGTATTTTTTAACTCTATTTGCCACCTCTGCAAATAAATAATTTCTTTTTAAAAGTTTAAAATTTTCGTTGATGTATACCATAGAGGCTCCTTTAATCTCTTGTCTTTAAAGTAGGGAAAAGAATTGTATCCCTTATAGAATTTGTATTTATAAAGAACATAACAAGCCTATCTATACCTATACCCATTCCACCAGTAGGAGGCATTCCAACCTCAAGGGCTTTAAGATAGTCTTCGTCAACATACATTGCTTCTTCATCACCTTCTGCTTTTTTCTTAGCCTGTTCAAAAAATCTTTCAGCCTGAACAAGTGGGTCATTAAGCTCAGAGAATGCGTTGGCAATTTCCCTTCCATAAACATAGGCTTCAAATCTTTCGACAAATTCTGGGTCATCTTCTTTATACTTTGCAAGTGGAGAGATTTCAGCAGGGTATTCGTATATTATTGTAGGTTCAATCAAATGTGGTTCAACATATTCTTCAAATAATCTATTTATAATACTCCATTTGCCTTCAAAATCTTTAATATCAGAGAAACCTTTGAGGGATGCAAGCTCCCTTGCTTCATCAGTAGTCTTTATATTGCTTACGTCAATATTTGCGTATTTCTTTAAGGCATCAGCATATTTTATTTTCTCCCACTTTCCAAAATCAAGTGTCTTATCCTGATATTCAAGTTTTGTATCTCCTTTAATTTCAAGGGCAAGGCTTTTCATAAGCTCTTCAAATATCATAATCATATCGTTGTAATCAGCATAAGCCTGATAAAGCTCAAGCATTGTAAATTCTGGATTATGTCTTGTGTCTATACCTTCATTTCTGAAATTTCTATTGAGTTCAAAAATTTTTTCAAACCCACCAACAATAAGCCTTTTTAAAAATAGCTCAGGAGCAATCCTTAAATATAAATCTATATCGAGTGCATTATGGTGTGTAATAAATGGCCTTGCTGTAGCTCCACCGGGAATGGTTTGCATCATTGGAGTTTCAACTTCAAGAAAACCTTTATTAGCTAAAAAGTTTCTTATAAATGCTATTATTTTAAATCTTGTCTTAAAATCCTCTTTCACTTTATCATTTACGATAAGGTCAAGATATCTCTGTCTATATCTTGTCTCTACATCGGTTAAACCATGCCACTTTTCTGGCAGTCCAAGTAAGGATTTGGCGAGAAGTTTAAATTCTTTAACAAGGACAGTTATTTCACCTTTGTGAGTTCTGAAAACATCACCTTTTACACCAATTATATCACCAATATCTAAAAGTTTAAAATCCTCAAATTTTTCATCACCAAGAATATCCTTTCTTGCATAAATTTGTATTGTTCCCTTACTATCCTTGATAGTTGCAAATATTGCCTTACCAAAGTCTCTTAAAAGCATAATTCTACCGGCAATATCCGTTGGAAATTCTTTATCACCTTCTTTTTCAAATTTTTCCTTTATGTCTAAAGAATAAGAAGATGGTTTGTATAGATTGGGGTAAGGATTGATCTTTTTTTCTTTCCATAGGTTTAGTTTGTTTAATCTTGATTGTCTTTCATCAGATAAATTTTTCTCTTCCATAAATAAATCCTTAATGGTTTATTAGAGTAAATTGAAGTATAAAATTTTAATTTAAAACTTATCATATGTCAAGTAAAAGAAAAGCGTTATTTCCCGTGCCTTCCGTATACATCTTCGAGTCTTTCTATGTCATCTTCACCCACATATTCACCATTCTGAACTTCTATTATTTCAAGAGGTATTTTGCCGGGGTTTGAAAGCCTGTGTGGAGTAAGTTTGGGAATATATGTGCTTTCATTTTCTTTAAGAATTATTTCTCTATCTTCAAGTTGAACCTTTGCTGTCCCTTTTACCACAACCCAGTGTTCACTTCTATGAAAGTGCCTTTGTAAAGATAAACTTGCACCTTCATTTACTACAATTTTTTTGATTTTGTACCTATCACTTTCCTCAAGAACAGTATAGCTTCCCCATGGTCTATAAACAGTTCTGTGTTCTATAGCTTCTGGCTTGCCCTGTTTTTTAAGTATCTCGACAATATCTTTTACTTTCTGCGAGTTTTTTCTATCACATATCAAAAGAGCATCTGGTGTATCTATAACTATTGAGTTTTTTATACCGATTAGGGAGGTAACTTTTTTCTCTGAAAATATGATGTTGTTTTCTGAATCTATGATAATAGCATTTCCTATCACGACATTTTGATTTTTGTCTTTTTCAAGTATTTCATACATTGAATCCCAGCTACCAACATCATTCCAGTTAATATTTACTTTATTACAGATTATTTTGTCAGATTTTTCCATTATTGCATAATCGATTGAAATTTTTTCAAGCTCAGCATATTTTTTTAACATTTCTTCATAAGAATTTCTGTTGAAGAATTCATACATCTCTTTTTGAAATTTTTTGAAATTTTCAAGCATAACTTTTATAGAAAATAGGAACATTCCAGAATTCCAGAGGAAATTTCCCTTTTCAAGATATTCTTTTGCCTTCTCAATTGAAGGTTTTTCTACAAACTTTTTTACCTCAAAGAACGAGTTTTTAATATTTTTGTGAATTTCGATATAACCATAGCCTGTTTCTGGCTTATCAGGTGTAATTCCAAAAACCACGATGTTATCCTTAGCAACTTCTTCACTCTCAAGGACAACTTTTGTAAATTCATCTTCTGGACTTATAAGGTGATCGGCTGGGCTGAAAAAGACAACCTCATTTTCTGAAACTTTGACTTTCTCTATCAAGAACTTAAGTGTCAGTAAAATAGCTGGTGCTGTATTTCGGCCACAGGGTTCAAGTATAAGGTTATTATAGCTTTTTTTCGTAAGACTTTCAATCTGTTTTTTGATTAAAAATTTATAATCTTCACCAGTAACAACAAAAATGTTATCGGGTTCAGAAAACTTTGAAAGCCTTTCAAAGGTTTTTTCAAGAAAACTTCTGTCATTTCCTAAGGCTAAAAACTGCTTTGGAAAATTTTTTCTTGAAAGAGGCCAGAGTCTTGTTCCTTCGCCTCCAGCAAGTATAACAGACTTCATATAAACCTCACCTATAATTTTTTAGTTCTCTATCCATTTCTCTTTGAATATCTTTTTCTTTTAAAGATTCTTTTTTGTTGTGAAGTTTTTTACCTTTTGCAATACCAACAAGCAATTTTGCATATTTTCCCTTTATGTAGATTTTTAAAGGAACCAAAGCAACTCCTTTTTGAGATACAAGGTTTGAAAGTTTTAATATCTCTTTTTTGTGAAGGAGTAGCTTCCTTGTGCTTGTTGGGTCATGATTGAAAATATTTCCAAATCCGTATGGACTTATGTGCATATTGTAAACCTTGGCTTCACCATCTCGCACAAGCACATAGCTATCTTTGAGATTTACATTGTGCTCTCTTACGGATTTAATTTCTGTTCCTCTCAGTACAATACCTGCTTCTATAGTATCGATTATTTCAAAATCATGATATGCTTTTTTATTCTGTGCAATTTCTATTATCTGCTTATTATTCATGAGGGCTTATTGAACCTCTCTTACTATATTCTTTGGGACTTCAAGAGAGGGGATTTCTCCAAACTGTTCTTCATAATTTTTGAGGTTGTTGTTTATTGCCATTACGAAATTTTTGAAATTCTTTGGAGTCATTATTATTCTTGATACAACCTTTGCTTCTTCTTTGCCGGGTAAAATTGCAGCAAAATCTATAACAAATTCTTCTGGAGAATGCGAAACAATGGCAAAATTTGAATAATGTACAATAGAATTATCATTTGGTATGTCGATTTTTAATGTCGCCTTTTTTGTTTCTTCCATTTTTAAACTCCTTAACCACTATCTTTAACCTTAATAATATAATAGAAGTTTGGTTTTTATGCAATTTTTCAGGTTAATATTTTAATAAAAAATTACATCACAAAGTTGAGCAAGTTATGAGCCAAAGTGTTATACAAAGGTGTTTTGAAGTTTTACCCCTTTTTTATAAAGAGAGATAGGTTTTTAATAGTTTAAATTTTGTTTGTCCTAGGGTTTTTTGCTTATCTGGTTAACTCCGCATATGTCACAGCCTTAGCCCTCACACTCGCAAATATAAGCCTATTAAATAATTCCTTCTCCCAAAACCTCCTGTTAAACCTAT
>JBBFLL010000034.1:14574-14801 GCA_037479045.1 Brevinematales bacterium
GCAATATTCATCAAGATATAACTGCAAATGTTTCCTGCAAGCACTATGATACGTCCCATTGAATACTACCCTCATATTCGTAAATAGCAAATTAAGCCATTTTAATACTTCTTTCCTCTTACCCTTATCATACTCCATAAGACTTTTATACCCTTTGTCAGGCAATTTTACATCTCCATCAAGCAATGTCATCTTAGCATACTTAGGACTATTCGTCTTACTACTTA
>JBBFLL010000035.1:0-14797 GCA_037479045.1 Brevinematales bacterium
CTGTAGTTTACTACAGGGCTTTTTTATTCTATCTTATAAAAACTTCTTGGATTGAATGCTTCTCTTATTCCTTCACCAACAAAAGCAATCAAAAGCAAAATCAAAAATAAAAAAAGAGCTGGAAAAATAGAAAGCCAGTAAGAAGAAAGATTTGACATCCCCTGCCTTAAAAGTTCACCAATGCTTGGTGTGGGAGCTGGCAATCCAAAACCTAAAAAATCAAGTGCAGACAAAGAAAAAATAGCACCAATAAGATCAAAAGGAAGAAAAGTAATCACTGGTGTTAATGCATTTGGCAATATATGACGAAACATTATCTTAAAATCAGAAACACCAATCGCTTTTGCAGATTCAACAAAAGGCATTTCCTTAATTTTATAAAATTCTGCTCTTATATAATAAGAGATTCCTATCCAGTCAAAAAGAGAAAATACAATAATCAGCATAAAAATACTGTTTCCAATTGAACTACCTAAAATAATCACAATATATAGAAAAGGCAAAGCAGAAATAATCTCTATAATCCTTTGCATAGACAAATCAAACCACTTACCTATATACCCCTGCAACGCCCCCATAAAAACGCCTATAGAAATACTTACAAAAGTAATAAGCAAAGCAAAACTGAAACTTATCCTGAAACCATAAATTATTCTTGTAAGTATATCACGTCCCCTGTCATCTGTCCCAAGAAAATTCTTAAGGCTCGGTGGAGAAGGAGGATTCGTTGGTAAATCTTCTATAGACTCATTAGGTGAAAAAGGTATAGGTGGAAAAATTGCAAAATTCTTTTTATTTTCCAAAAATTTATCACTTTTTACAAATTTCTTATAATCCACTATATCAGTTTGAGAGTAACCAAAATTGTCGCCAGAATAAAATTTAAAAACAGGAAAATAAAATCTATCGTTATACCTTAAGACAATCGGTTTATTATTTGCAATTAAATCAGCAAATAATGAAATAAAATAGAGTAATAAAATAATAATTAAAGAAAAATAAGCCCTTTTTTGACTTTTAAACTTTTCGATCCTTTTTAAAGTCAATGGAGAAAACTTAAACATAAAAATCACCTGAACCTTATTCTTGGGTCAACAATAACAAGTGCTATATCAGAAATTATCCTTCCAACAAGCACAAGTAAACTTGAAATGAAAGTCAAACCCAAAGCCACTGGATAATCTCTATTAACTATAGCTTCATAACCAAGCAAACCCATACCATCTATAGTAAAAATAGTTTCTATGAGAACAGACCCCGACAAAATCACAGTGAGAATCATTCCAATATTTGTGGCAACAGGAATAAGTGCATTTCGTAAAGCATGTTTAAAAACAGCCTCTTTAAAACTCAAACCTTTAGCAAGAGCTGTCTTAATATAATCTTTTTGAAGTTCTTCAAGCATAGAATTTTTCATTAACAACGTAAGGGTTGCAAAATTACCAATAACATAACAAAAGACAGGGAGAATCATATGATGAATTATATCAAGTATCTTGCCAAAAAAACTTAAATCTTCAAAATTATCTGAAAAAATTCCACTTATAGGGAAAAGATTAAGAAAACTCCCTCCACCAAAAAGAACAATAAGAATAATAGCCATCACAAAACCCGGAATAGAATATCCAGCAAATATTATAAAACTTGTATAATGATCAAAAGGTTTGTCGTTTTCTATAGCCTTCTTTATTCCAAGTGGAATGCAAATAAGATAACTCAACAAAAATCCAGTTAAACCAAACATCAAAGAAACAGGTATTCTTGAAATAATTATACTAAGAACCGGTTTTTCATAAATATAAGAATAACCAAAATCCCCTCTCATTATCTTAAAAAGCCAGTCAAAATATCTTATTACCAGTGGCTTATCAAAACCATAATACTTTTTGATATTCTCAATCTCTTCAGAATAAATCTGTGATTGAGGTTGAGAAGCTGCTCCCTCTTTCATCTGGGATTGTTTAAGTTTATAAATAGCCTGTTCTATTGGTCCACCGGGAACAGCATTCATAATAATAAAACACACAAGAGTAATACCAAATAAAGTAGGTATAATAAGTAGTAGTCTCTTAATTATATATGATTTCATTTTACACTCGCTAAATTATTTTTTCTATTTTTAATAATCTTCTTTTAATATCAATCCCTTCACTGAAACCACCAATATTTTTAATAGAAAAATTCTTTGGTAAAACCCTATGACAGGGAATAACTAGTGGATAAGGGTTTAAACCAAGAACTCTCCCAACTGCTCTTCTCAAATTTTTATTCCCCAGCTTCTCCGCAAGTTTCTCATAAGATATAAAATCACCAAACTTTATTTTTATCAAAATATTATACACTTGAGACTGAAAAAAAGTAAATTTTTCCATATTAAGTAATCTCAAATCTTCTGTAAAATCAACTGATTTGCCGGAAAGATATAAGAAAGTCTTTTCAAAAAATTTATCAAAAGGAGATTTTTCAGGAAAACAAGTTTTATCACAATTAGAAAGGTTAATTTGACTTATAATTCCATTTTCAATGCAAAAAGAAACCCCCACCCCATTATTGGAAAGAAAAAAACTTTCTTTTTGCATAAAAGACCTTTTTTATTCAAATAAAAAACGGAAGAGGAGGGATTCGAACCCTCGGTACGCTTTTGGCGTACACGTGCCTTCCAAGCACGCTCCTTAAACCACTCGGACACTCTTCCACAAAGATTATATATTATAATTTTTTTTTCTCTTTCTGTCAAAATATCTAATCTTCCATCACCACATATTGAACTTTTACGCCCTTTATAGCCTCAAGTTTTTGTTTCATTTTCTTATGTTCATTTTCGTCTCCAATTAGCTGCAATACCATAAGACCTTTATCACTACATAAATTTTCATTTGCTTCATGAAGGCCAAGACGAGTTTTTACATAACAGCCAAACTCAGTAAGAACCTTTTGAACTTCAATAGCTTCATTAAGTCTGTTAGTTAATAAAACAATTAATAATTGATACTTCATAAAAAACCTCCATCATAAGTTTTGAATATTATACAAAATAAGTAGAAATTAGTCAATATAGAAAATTAAAAGGGGGTTGAGTAAAAACTCAACCCCTAATATTAATCTTTTTGTTTGGTCTGGAAATCTATCAGAACAGCAAACATCAAAATTAAACCTTTTACGATATATTGCCAGAATGTAGGTGTATTTAACAATACCATACCATTATCAAGACTTGCCATTATTAATGCTCCAACTATAGCTCCTGTAACATTACCTACTCCACCCATTAAACTTGTACCACCTATGACACAGGCAGCAATAACATCAAGTTCAAAACCAGTACCTGCCGATGTTGTAGCACCATTCAATCTTGCAGAAAGGACAACTCCTCCAATTCCACACAGTAAGCCCATAAGTACAAAAGCCATTAAAGTATTAAATCTAATATTTATTCCAGAATACTTTGCAGCTTCTGGGTTTCCACCAATAGCATACAAATATCTCCCAAATCTTGTATGCTCACTTACTATCTTAAAAATCACAACAAGTGTAAAAAGAAGTAAAACTGGAACAGGAATACCTTCATAGCTATTCATAACAAAAACAGATAAGATAATTAAACCAGAAATAATGAGATTAACAATAATATCATAATATAATGGCTTCGTTTCAAATCCATAATTTATTCTATCAATCCTCTTTTTTATTCTTATAAAAAGAATTGCAAAAACTACGATTATTGAAAGAATCCATCCTACTGTAGTTGGCAAAAAAGCCTGTCCAATTTGAACAAATTCATGGCTAAGTGGCGAAATTGTCCTTCCTTCTGTAATTCCCAGAATAACTCCTCTGAAAATCATCATTCCACCTAGTGTAACTACAAAAGCTGGCACCTTGAGATAACAAACCCAGTATCCCTGCCATAAACCAATCAAGATTCCTACAAGGATAGCAACTGAGACAGCTCCAACAGTCGACCAACCCATTTTAGCCTGTAAAATTGCCGCAATAGCTCCAGTAAGTCCAACAACAGAACCAATTGAAAGATCGATATGCCCAGAAACTATTATCAATACCATTCCAATTGAAAGTATACCAGTTATAGACATCTGCCTTGCTAAATTAGACAGATTTCTTGGTGTAAGAAAAGTATCCTGATTAAGCAAAAAGAAAAGAAGCCAGATGGCAATCAAAGCAAAAACCATAACATAAGATTTAAGATTTACTTTTACCTTTCTTTTTTCTACTGACATTATTTTCCTCCTGTCGCATAATACATTATTTCTTCTTGTGTTACCTTTCCACCTTGAAGTTCTCCTGTTATTTTTCCCTCACACATAACAAGTATTCTATCACTCATACCTATTATTTCGGGTAACTCGGAAGAAATCATTACAATACAAACCCCTTTCTTAATAAGTTCATTCATAATTTTATATATCTCAACTTTTGCACCAACATCTATTCCACGTGTAGGTTCATCCAAAAATAATACTTTTGGCTCCGTCAAAAGCCACTTTGCAAGAACAACCTTTTGTTGATTACCACCACTTAAATTATTAACAAGAGTTTCAAGAGAAGGTGTTTTTATTCTTAACTCTTCTACAAATTTTTTTCCATTTTTTATCTCCTCATTTTCATTGATTAAAATTCCAGAGACTTTCTCCATTGCTGAAAGAGTAATATTTTTCATTACGTCCATTTTCAAAACAAGCCCATAGAGTTTTCTATCTTCAGTAACAAGCCCTATTCCATTCCTTATCGCATCTGCTGGAGAGTTTATTTCCATCTTTTTTCCATTGAGATATATTTCCCCTCTTTTTTTAGCTCCATAAGCTCCAAATATACTTGCTACAAGTTCTGTTCTTCCAGACCCAACAAGCCCAGCAATTCCGACTATCTCCCCTTCTCTTACATTAAAGGAAACATTTTCTATCATCAATTCTCCATCTTTGACTGGGTCTTCAACACAGAAATTTTTAACCTCAAGGACAACATCTTTAGCAATATGTTTTTCCTTAGGATATAACTCCTTAAGCTCTCTTCCAACCATCATAGCAATAATTTTTGATTCTGTTAGATTTTTTACTTCATCAGTTCCTATTGTTTTTCCATCTCTTAATACTGTAACCCTGTCTGCAATTTCAAAAATTTCCTTTAATCTGTGAGAAATATAAATACAAGTTACCCCCTCTTTCTTTAAAGATCTTAAAATATCCATCAAATTTTCTGTTTCATTTTCTGATAATGAAGCCGTTGGTTCATCAAGTATAAGAATTTTTGCATTTTTACTTAATGCTTTAACAATTTCAACAAGTTGCTGTTGCCCTACTCCAAGCTCCTTAACTTTTCTATTAACATTCAAATCAAGTTTGACTCTTTTCAATAATTCACTACTTCTATAGCAAATTTCATCCCAGTTTATAAGAGTTTTCATTCTTATTGGTTCATTACCAAGAAAAATATTTTCCGCAATACTCATTTCCTTAATAAGAGTCAATTCCTGATATATAACAGAAATTCCAGCTTCCTCAGCATCACGAACACTTAAAAATTTCTTTTCTTCCCCATTAATATAAATTCTCCCACTATAAGAATGACAGGGATAAACCCCACTTAATATTTTAATTAAAGTTGATTTACCAGCCCCATTTTCACCAACAAGTGCATGGATTTCACCTTCACAAACTTTAAAACAAACGTTATCAAGTGCTCTTACACCAGGGAAATCCTTTGTTATACCTTCAGCTTCAAGAATGTATTTCATAAAAACCTCTTTTCTTTTATATAATTCAGAAGGGAGAAAATCCCCCTTCTGAACTTAAAAAGTTAAATTCTACTGGCTAATTATTTCCCGTAAATATCTTTTTCTGAATGGAAACCATCAGCAACTATTACAGATTTCATATTAGCTTTTGTAACCTGAATAGGAACAAGCATTATAGAAGGAACATCAATTTTGCCATTATTTACTCTTGTGTTTACTTCACTTGCTGGCTTTTTGTTAGCAAGCTCTAATGCTGCTTTAGCTGCTGCTGTTGCAAGTTTTTTGATTGGCTTGTAAATAGTTACAGCCTGTGTTCCAGCAACAACTCTTTTACATGCAGCAAGTTCAGCATCCTGTCCTGTTACTAAAACTTTACCTGCAAGTTTTTGTTCTGCAAGAGCCTGAACAGCTCCACCAGCAGTCCCATCATTTGCACATAAGATTACATCAACCTTATTCTTATGCTGAGTTAATCCATTCTCTACATGCTTTAATGCTTTCTCAGGTGACCAGCCATCACACCACTGCTCAAATATAACCTTTGCATCTGGATATTTCTTAAGAACATTTTCAAAACCCTGTCTTACTAAAAAAGCATTATTATCAGTTGGAGAACCATTAATTATAAAATAATTTCCCTTTGGTTTTAATTTGCAAACATATTCTGCCATCAATTCACCAACTTTAACACTGTCAAAAGAAACATAGAGATCAAGGTCACAATTTTTAATCATTCTGTCATAGGCTATAACAGGAATTTTTGCTTTCTGTGCAGATTTTACAATAGCACTTGCTGTTTCACCATTCTGTGCAATTACTACAAGAACATCAACTCCCTTTGTGATGAGATTTTCACACTGGCTATTCTGTAGATTTTCATCACCATTTGCAGAAACAACTATAACTTCTGCTCCACCTTTCTCTGCTTCAGCAACAAAAAGATCCCTGTCAACTTTCCATCTTTCTTCTGCAAGAGTAGCAAAAGAAAGACCAATCTTCACCTTAGAAAAACCAGTTGCAGATACAAACAATAAAAGAAACAAACTGAACAACACTTTCAAAACCTTCTCCATCTTAAACCTCCTTTAAAAATGGAATTTATTTTTATAATTATTTTTAAATACATTTTAAATAAATTTTAAATATGGAGAAGATTTTGTCAATCACCTCAAAGAATGATTTTTTTCACCCACTAAGGTGATTTTTTAATTTTCTTTGAATTTGAGCATAAGTTTGAGGAGTTCAACACGATTGTTTACACCTGTTTTTTGATATATATTACTGATATGAGTTTTTATAGTATTTATAGAAATACATAGTTTAGCACAAATTTCTCTATTATTTTTGCCGTTAAGAAGCATAATAAGAATATCTTTTTCTCTTTTTGAAATATTAAAAGACTCACAAAAACTATCTATAAATACATTTTTTGTAAGTTCTTTGCCAAGCATCATTGACATTTCGGCATCATCATCATAATAATTTTTTGCTTCCTCACAAAAGACAGTTTTTCCATCTCTCACAAAGGTAATAGTATCTGTTATATTGAGTACTTCTTTAAGTTTATGTCCAACGTAAATAAATGTAATTTTATAATTATTTTTAATTTTCTTTAATAACTCAAAAAGTTCATCAATTTCCCTTTCGGATATAACTGCCACAAGATCTTCAAGTACCCATATTTTATGTGATTTAACTATCGCCCTTGCCATTTCGATTTTGTGCTGTTCAAAAGTACTCAAATTTATTAATTTCAAATTTGGGTTGAGATTAAGGCCAACTTCTTCAAGAGCCCTTGTAGCAAAAGCAATACACTTTTTTCTATCTATAAAACCAGCCTTTGTAAATTCACTGCCAAGAAATACATTTTCCCATATTGTCATCTCTGGAACAAATTTTGGCTTCTGGTGAATAAAAGCTATCTTAGCCTTTTCACTATCTTTTATACTGTTAAAATTCTCTTTTTTCCCATTGATAAAAATATCACCAATATAGTTTGAAGAAGGAATCTCCCCCATAAGTATTTTAATAATAGCCTCTATACTTGCTTCATTATCAGCAACAATAGTATGAAATTCACCTTCTTCAACACAAAGATTAAAATTATTAAGCACCCTTATATTGTTATTAACTTTTGCTATTTCTTTCATTTCAAGAAAATATTTTTTCATCCCCAACACCTTGCTTAAAACACTCAATGAAGTATATTAAATAAAAAAAAGGAAAAAGTCAATATCAGATTTTTTCTATTCTTTTCAACCTTAGATAAAAAAATAATCTCGAAGAAAAAAACAATAAAATAAAAACAACAAAAAATACAAAAAAATGAAAAATACTAAAATCCTCAACTTTTATATTAATCTTAATATAAGAAAAAATTTCTACAATCCTTTTTATTAAGTTCCATAAAAACAAAGAAATAAAATAAAAGTTAACACTAAAAAAAGAAAATAAATAAGCTATAAAAAGAAAAACGAGAAAAATTGAAAACAAAGGAATAATAACAAGATTTGATAAAAAGCAAATTAAGTTAATACTTCCAAAATAATAAAGTATCAAAGGTGCTGTTGCAATATTAGCCGAAAGAGTGATAGAAAATGATTTTTGTATAAAGGTAGGCAAATTCTGAAAAACTATATCGAAAAATTCAGAGAAAAATAATATACCACCAAAAGCAAAATAGGAAAGCCAAAAACCAATATTAAATAAAAACTCTGGAAAAAACACAATAGAAACAAAAGCAGTAAAAAGAAGCACGTCGAAAACTTCTACATTCAAAGACTCAAAAAAGGTATAATAATAAAGAATTATAAACATAAAGGCAGCCCTGAAAACAGATGGAGAAAATCCAGAAAGAAAAACATACAAAATCAAAAAGAATGAAACAAAATAAAAAACTAAACTCTTCCTTAAGAAAAAAGAAAGTAAAAAACTTAAAAACCCTGCAATGATTCCAATATGAAGACCAGAAAGAGCAAGTAAATGCATTAATCCAGTAATCTTAAAATTTTCCCTTGTCTCAAAATCAAGAGAATTTTTATCTCCAAAAATAAAGCTCTCAACCAGACTTTTGAAATTTGAATCTCCCAACCTCGAATAAAGCTTTTGTCTTATATTTGAAAAAAAATGAAAAATAAAATTTCCTTCTTTTTTTACTATAATTTCTGTAACATAAATTTTGTTTTTATATTTATAACCCGCAACTTCTACAATTTGTCCTCTATATAAATTTAAATCGTTTTCATAAAAAATTTCAAAAGGAAAGGCACTAACGACCTTTTTATCTTTACTTATTTCAGAAAAA
Source organism: Brevinematales bacterium (assembly GCA_037479045.1). Taxonomy (GTDB): domain Bacteria; phylum Spirochaetota; class Brevinematia; order Brevinematales; family JAOACQ01; genus JAOACQ01. The sequence continues at coordinate 9,054 of JBBFLL010000035.1, forward strand.
TCGTTAATTAAAAAATCTCCATTTATAAACTTTTCGTTATGATTAATATAGTTAAAATTTATATTATTAAAATAATTAAAAAATAAAAGTATTGCCCCAAAAACAAAAAGAAAAATAAAAGATTTTTCTTTCTTAAAAAATAAAAAAATTATTAAGAACAAAAAAATAGAAATAGAAAACCAAAGAAAATTGTTGAATAAAAGATAGGCAAATAAAATGAATATTAAGTAATACATATTTAAAATAATATGCTTATCTTAGCCCCAAAATAAGATGGATTTAAGCCATTTTTCATATAATCTTCAAGCTCATAAGGAATATATTCAGATTGACTATCAATTGTCATATATTGTCCTGGTTGAGTTATTGGATAATTGTTTTCAATTATTGATAAACCAAAACTAAAAACATAAGAAGCATCAAAAATAAGCATTACATATTTACCAAGATGAAAACCAAATTGAGCACTTAAAGGAAAAACCCATTGTGTACATTCAATTTTATAATTGTCCTTTTTAAAAGAAGGAAAATCTATCCCAAGGCCTATTCCTCCACCAAGAAGAATATAACCATTTGCGATAAAGTTTAAATTAAAAACTGTATTAATACTAAAACCACCAAGCTGCCACTTTTCTACCTCACCAGAATATAACCTCAAATCAAAAAGCAATTCCCCTTCTCTATCAGCTACAACTTTAAATGCAATTACTCCTGCATACCCAAAGCTTTTATCAGAAAAATTTATAAAATATCCCCCAAAATCAACTGCGGTATCAGGCCTTGTATCATAAGTTGAATATCCCCCTTTGTTCTCATAGTTTTGAGGCTGCCCTGAAGGTGTGATAGTATTTTCCTTTACTACTTTTTTGGGTTCGTGTTTTGGAACATTTTCTCCTTTTGATTTTTTTATAAGTCTATCAGCAAGAACTGGCATGACATTCAAAAATTCATCTTTTGTATAACAATAAACCTGATCCGCAAATTCGATTATACCTGTCTTTGTATCTATAGACTTTATTGTTATAACATAGAGAGTGCCTGTGTAAGAAAGTGAACCAACCCATATTTTCTCTGCACCGACTAACAATCCAATTTTAGCTGCCTGTTCTTCTTCTGTAAGCCCAGAAAGACTTAACTTCTGTTCTTCAATAACCTTACCAAGCATTGAACGTTCTACAACTATAAAATGTTTTCTATTTACTATCTCTATCTGAAGTGTTTCTGTGAGAAAATCTGTGTCAATATAATCCTGCGTTCTATTTTCTATTTTAAGGATAGCAATTTTTGTAGACTTTTCCTGAGAAAAAGAAAAACAAAATATAAAAAAAAGAAATAAAATAAAAAATTTTCTCATCTTACTTACTCCAACAAGATTATATTTACTAAGCTGAAAAAAGTCAATTTATCTATATTTTACGACATGAACTTTTTCAATAGTTATAAATCCATCTTTAACAACATTATCAAGGAATTCAAAAAAAGGTTGTAAATTTTCTTCTTTATCAACAAGTTCGATCACAACAGGCAAATTATCAGATATGTCAACAAGTTTTAAAGAATGGAGTCTTTTATCAGCACCAAAGCCCATTAGCCCTCTTAAAACAGTCGCCCCAGCTATATTCATTTTCCTTGCTTCAGATACTATAACTTCATATAGAGGTTTGCCATTATGTTTTGTGTGTTCACTCAAAAATATCCTCACGAGCAAATCATCTTCAACAATTTTCATATTTTCAACCTTATTAATAATTTAGAAAGAGCAAAGCCAAATATCACAAATAATATACCACCTAAATTTGTAAAAATCAAATTATAGATAGCATATTTAGCTTCTTCATTCCTTAATAAATTAAAAGTTTCAAGCCCAAAAGAAGAAAAAGTCGTAAACCCACCAAGAATACCAACAAATATAAACATTCTCCATTCAGATGGTAGGAGTCTGTCCTCAAGCCAGCCAGAAAGAAAACCAATAACAAAACAACCAAGAAGATTTACTAAAAGGGTCCCAAAAGGGAAATTCTCTCCCGAAAAATTATAAACAAATCTCGATAAAGAAAACCTGAGAACTCCTCCTATACCACTCCCGATAAAGATCAAAAGATATTTCATAAAACTCCATACTACTTTCTTATAACAATTTTATATCCGCCTATTAGGTAAAAAATTAAATTTAGTATAAATGCAATTAAACAACCTGATATAAAAGACAAAGCAGAACCAATAACAAGATATAACAAAAATAATGGTAACATATTTCCAAAAAAATCCATCAAATAACCAGCCCTCAAAATTAACAATAATTGTATAATAAAGCCAATAAAATAAGCTATTAAAAAAAATATCAAAAAAATGTCTCCAGTTTTAGCAATTGGAACTTCAAGAATACAAATAGTATTAAAATCTGAATCACCCTCTAAAGAGTTATTTTTCTCCTCAAAATTATTCCTTTTCTTATGGATATCAGAGCCACAATACATACAAAAAGATAAATCGTCAGGCGTATCTTTTTTACATTCTGGACAAATCATATTTTAACCTACTTAAATAAAACGATTTATTCTAAAACAAGAAGACCTTTTTTTCAAATTTTGATTTGCTTAATGTTTTCAACATCAGAAAGTAAAATTACAAATACTATTAATTTTCACTGGATATGATTTTTTTAAGTTTAATAAGAAGAATGGGTATATCATTTTTTATAATATCCCAAACAATATTAATATTTACACCAAAATAGTGATGAATTAATTTATCTCTTGTCCTACTTATTTCCTTCCATTCTATTTCTGAATATTTTTCTTTGAAAACAATAAACTGCTTCCCCAATTATTTCAAGGTTTCTTATAACAGCATCCTGTGTTTTTTATCATCCTCAAAATCAGAAAAACTTATTACTTTCAGTATATTCTATTATCGACTCACAAGCTATAATAATATCTTTAATATAGTCAAGATCATCTCTCTTATACATATTCTAATTCTTTTTCTATCCTTTCTTTTATTTCTTTTATTCTAATATTCTTAATACTTGATGGGGTTAATATATCTACTCTTCTTCCAAAAATATTCTCAAGAAAATCAACCAGTTCCGAAAAAGTTTTAAAATTAATCCTACCCTCTTCAATGTCAAGAACAAGGTCAATATCACTATCTTCTTTTGCTGTATTTCTTGCAAAAGAGCCAAATATAGCTATCTTTTTTACACCATATTGTTCAAGTATTTTCCTGTTTTCTCTTAAAATATTTATAATTTCCTGTTTTGTCATATTTTTTTATCCGTCTGCAATTATAAAAAATTAAAACAAAAAAATCAAGCAATCCAACTTTTGCATAAAATGAAAAATTTTTCTATAATATTAAAATCGAAAATCAATAAAATGGGGCTTTAATGAGAAATTTCTTTTTTACTATACTGTTAGTCTTATTTTGGGGGCAGACTCTTTCACAAGAATCTCCTTATGAATTATATAAAAATTATTCTTTTCGCAGGGCAATTTCTTCTTTAACAAATAAAAAAGAACTCTCTCCCTACGATAATTACATCATTGCAACATCATTTTTTAAAATGAAGGATTATACCAATGCTTTATTTTATTACTCCAAAGTAAACTATGATGCATTCTCAAATACAATTTTTCGTGATAATTTTATAAGTTTTTACATTGCAGCACTTAATAATACTATAGAAACTTCCGCCGACTTATATTCAAACTATTCGTATATATCGAATTTTGTCTATTTTTATACAAATAACATATATTTTGAAGAAGTAGAAAAAAATTATGTCAATATACTCTGGAAAACAAGGGATTTTGATAAAATAGTAAGTTATAACTTCATCAATACAAATTTATCCTTTTTTAAATCTTTTGCAAACTTATTTATAACAAATTCTCTATTTCAAACAGAACTCCCGGTTATTGATGTAGAAATAAGTAAATTTTCTATACTTCTTGACTACTTTGACCTTTTAGATAAAAGAGTAATAGACAATCTTGAACAAAAATATTTTGAAAACCTCATTTCATATTTAATCAGAAAAAACAAATTTAAAGAACTTGAAAACATTCTCAAAGAATATAATATCAAATTTGGAGAATCTGATTTTTACTATAGAAATTATGCTTTCACAAAATATAAACTTGGTAATAAAGAAGAAGCAATTGGCTTTCTTGAGGAATATATAAAAAATGGCAAGAGAGTAAGCTGGCAATCATTTAAAACGTTTCTCGATATGCTCCTTAAAGAAAAATTAGACGAAAAAGCCTACTCATATCTCAAAAAATACAAAGATTTCTATGGACCAGCTTATTATGAATACTGGGTAAGAATTTTGAAAAAAACAGATAGATATCTTGAGCTATACAACTGGTATCTAAGACTTTCAAAAAAAGTGGGAATACTTCCCGAATACGAAAGAGAAATTTTCAGAACCTTACTCAGAAATAACCTAACTTTAGCTAAAAAGATGTCCCTTTCTTTTAAAGAAAACAATAAGTTTTATTACACTTATTCACTTGCCTTGATTAACTATCAGACTAAACACTACAAAGCAGCTTATACAAACTTCCTTAAAATACTCGTTGATTATCCATTCACTTATGAATGGATTGTTTCATTAAAATATGAAAAAGAGTTAAGGGATAGCAATAAAGCTTTATTCAACGAAAAGATAATAACAAAAATCAATACAATAAATAGCAAAAAAAGTTTTTCAAAAGATGATTTACTTTTTTATTATGCCGTTGACCACTATTATCCAGAAATAAAAAATAAATATAAAAATCTTTTTCATAGACTTAACACTGCAATATCAAACTTTCAAAATAATTTTCCAAAAGGTATTGTAAGAAATGAAAAAATTAACGACAAATTCAATGAATTTCTTGAGGCTGAAAAAAATCTGCCTGAATATATGTGTCTTGAAAGAATCAAACTTCTTGAAAAGATTTTTGATAAAAAATATAGTTTATCCCTATTCTATGACAACTATAATTTTTTCACAAATAGAGGTATGGAGCATTATATTGTATCCTATCTTAATGGATTTTTTATAAACTATCTTGATAAGAAAGAGTATGTTATCCTTCTTGATAAAAATGACATTTTGAAAATCTTTCCTACCAATCATCTTGAAAAAATAGAAACTTACATAACCGATAGAGATATGGCTTTATGGGCTATATCGTTTGTCAGAGAAGAAAGCCACTTCAGAAAAGAAGTTGTTTCCTGGGCAAATGCAATAGGAATAGCTCAAATTATACCACCAACCTTTGAAATGATAAAAAGGGCTATAAAGCTTGATATAAATATATACGACTTTGACGACAATCTGCTTGCTGGAATTTATCACTTCAAATATCTTCTTAATAGATATAAGGGAAATATTTTTTTTGCCGTAGCTGCCTATAACAGTGGCGAGGGAAGTGTAAATAGATGGAGACAGCGGTATAATTATATAGATGAGCTTTGGACTGAATGCGTTGAATACAATGAAACATATTTTTATATTAGAAAAATTGTCTTTTCACATTTTATATATAATTATTTGGTTTCTTTAAAATAAATTAATTACTTTATCACTTCACTTTTTACATTTCTTTTGTGGGCAAAAGATGATAAAACACTCTTCTTACTTTCTTTCTCAATGATGAGAAAGAAAGTAAACAAAGAAAGAATCACTTTTGCAATCTATCCGCAAGCAAACTTCCCCACACCATTTTGTCTGGTTTTAGTTGAAATAG
>JBBFLL010000036.1:0-14360 GCA_037479045.1 Brevinematales bacterium
ATCTGTCCATATTCTACAGGTGCAACACCTTTATAAATCGACACTTCGTCAATAAGCTCATCAATAAAGATTGAATCCGGGATAACACGGTGATAAAAATAATCTATCTGAAAACCATCAATAAGCCCAGCTGTTTCAAAACCCTTCCCACCTCTTATACTCAATTTAGATGCTGTACTTAAATCTCCTTCTGATGTTGCTTCTACTCCCGGCATTTTTGTCAAAACTTCTATTGGATCACCTGTAACTGATGCTGTTGCTTTTTCAATTGTCCTTTTGTCAACCACATTCTTTGAAGTTGTAATTTTTTCCTTCTCTCCTTTTACCTCAATCTCTCCGAGAGATGCTGTCGGAAGTAGTGATAGATAAAAAGTAAAATTTTCATTTTTCTTGAGAATAATGCTCTTCTTTTCTGGATAATAACCAATCATCTTAATCTCAATTTCATAAAGGTCTTCATTGAGATTTTCAAAGATAAATTCTCCGTTTTTACCACTTTTTGTTGTTTGAAGTTCTCCTTTGGAATTCTTCAAAATTACAAAAGCATCAGCAATGTCCCCCCTATTTTCTTTGTTCAAGATTTTTCCTTTGATTTCAAAAGAAAAAATCAAAGCTGGTAAACACAAAAGTAAGAATAAATTTTTATGGATCATTTTAAAGCCCCCATTAAAATATAAAAATTTATTAAAATTAACCAAGCTAATTGGTAATTATTAACATCAAAAATTAATTTTTTCAACTTAAAAAAATTATTTAAAATTACTTGACTTTTTAAAACCTTGTTTTTAATATTTAACTGAATGGTTAGTTTAACTAATCGGTTAGTTAAAGGAGAAATTGATGGATTTAAAACCAAAGAATAGAATTCTTGAGGCATCAATAAAACTTTTCGCAGAAAAGGGATTTGACGCTACTTCTGTTGATGAAATTGCAAGAAACGCAGAAATCAACAAGGCGATGATATATTATTATTTTTCAAGTAAAGAAGAGCTTTTATCAAGCATTATTAGAAAAAGTATTAATGAATTTACTTCAATTATTGAAGATATAAATCTTTCAAATTTTAAAGACCTTGAAGAAATAATACATTTCTTTGTTAATGAAGGAATAAATTATATTGATAAAAATGACATGTTAATAAGAATTTATCAAAGGGAGAGTTTAAATCTATCTTCAAGATGGGGCACAAATATTATAGATACAGTAGGGCTTGTTTTTGAAAAAGTTGAAACTATGATAAAAAAAATGAGAAAGGAAAGTATAAATTTTGATATAACTCTTGTTGAGCAAATTCTTGTTACGAATTTGATCATAGGATATTTAAATCTCAAGGACAAGTTAGGAGAAAAGATTGATGAAGAAGCTGGAGAAATTATCAAGAAAAGATATATAGATAGAGTCTCAAGAATAATCTATCTACTTATTACAGATAAAAGGGGGAAAGAATGAAAAGATTTTTTAATTTTACAGTTTACAAGCCTTTTAAAACCTTAGTTATCACAATAGTGGGAGTAATAGTTTTTTCACTCGGAATTTCAAGAATATATCTTGATAACGACCTACTACACTGGTTTTCAAAGAAAAGCAAAATAGGAAAACTCAATTACTATATTAATGAAAGATTTGAAAGCAATAATCCTATAATAATTATGTTCACTCTTGATAGTGATGTAATTTCAAAAGAAAATTTGAAACACATCAGAGACATTTCATTAAAAATGAAAGAAGAAAAAGGTGTTATAAATGTTATAAGTCTTACAGAGATTGAGGATATTCAGGGAAAAGAAGATGAAATGAAAGTTTCAAAACTTATCCCAGAAGATCTTGAACATATTGATTATAATAAACTTAAAAGTTATATTTTAAGTAAAGAAGCATACAATGGAAGTTTACTATCAAAAGATGGATTATCAACTCTTTTAATAGTTCAACCTTCTCCAGACACAAAAGCAGATTTTTTAGCAAAAAAGTTAAGAAAATTGACAGATTCTTTTATTAAAGAAAATAATCTTAACTGGCAGGTTTACTATGGTGGAACTCCAATGCTACTTAATTCAATCTCCGATCTTGTAGTCAAAGACTTGAGGTTTCTTATTCCGCTTGTCTCTCTGGTAGTTTTTATGGTGCTATTCATTTCTTTCCGAAGTATAAAGGCAACTTTATTGCCTCTTATAACTGTTTTGCTTGCAACAGCTTCAGCTGTAGGTGTGATGGGTTATCTTGGTTTGCCACTTACCACATTTGGAGTGGCAATTCCTGTTGTACTTATTGCCGTAGGAAATGCTTATGGCATCCACTTTATCAATGAATACCATGAAAAAAAATTATCCATGCAAACAGAAGAAGCCCTTTTAAAAGTCCACGAAAGGACTTTTATTCCTATACTTATGAGTGCTTTAACAACTTTTGGTGGATTTATCTCGATTGCTGTCTCTAACGATATGCTTTCAGCAAGGGATTTCGGTATAATTTCAGCTATAGGAGTAATATTTTCATTTTTAATAACTATCAGCTTTATCCCGGCATTACTGAGAATATTCCCGAAAACAAAAGGAAATTTTGGCAATCTCAACGAAGAAACTGAACATAAATTGTTTTATGGAGCATCAAAGTTTATTTTTAAAAATAAGAAATGGGTCGTTATTACTTTCTTAATATTTGGGCTTGTGGCTACCTATTTTATCACCAAAGTCCAGATCAAAGTAGACTATATGTCTTACTTTGATAAAAAGTCCGAACCAGCTATAGTAACAGATAGAATCAGTAAAATTTTCGATGGAGTCTTTGAGTTAAAACTCTATTCAAAGGGACAAATGTCAGCAAATTATTTGAGAACTCTTCAAATAATAGAAGAAAATTTAAGATATATTTCAGGTGGTAAAACCAAACCCGCTTCAATAGTAAATATAATCTCCTCTCTCAATGAAGGTATGACTGAAATTCCGATGATTCCAGATACTGACTATGAGATTGAAAATTTGTGGTTCTTCATTGAAGGGAATGAAAGTATAAAAAGACTTGTTACAGAAGATAAAAATGAAACCCTCATATCTCTTCTTTTACCTTCCATAGAATCATCAGTAAGATATAAAATTGTAAATGAGGCAGAAAATTTACTTAAAAAATACAGTTCCATTTCTACAAAAGAGATGAAAGACTCAAAAGAAGAAATATTTAATCTTTTAAAAATTATGCTTAAAAACAGACTCATTCGTGCAAACTTAAATATTTCAGAAACAGAGATAAATAACTTTTTAACTAAAAATATAGTTATTGATAACTCAAAATTTACAGATTACACCTCGAAAAATAAATTTTTAAACGAAATTTCCCAAAAATTCATAAATGAATTTTCAATTCCTGAAGATAAACTTTCAAAAAATGATATAAAAATAGCTTTCTCACCTTTACTATGGGATAAATTTATAGTCCCAGGTAATGATATAAAAATATTCGATGATTATGGTGTTGCAGGTCTTATGAAACTTTTTACTGATGTTGAACAAACTTTATTGAGAAACCAACTTATAAGTCTTTTTATAATCATCCTCATAGTTGTTATATTGAACACCATTACATTTAAATCATTACTTGAAGGAATATTCTCACTTATCCCAATATTATTCACTTTGATTGTTAACTTTGGAATAATGGGATTATTTAAGATCAATATGGACTTCATTACCACAACTATTGCGGCCATTGCTGTAGGTGCTGGCATAGATTACACGATTCATTTTCTCTCAAGATATACTTATGAAGTAAAAATGGGTAAAGATTATGAAGAAGCCTTTTACCATACTTTCTCAACCACAGGAAAAGGCATTATTTTCAATTCTTTTTCTGTAGGACTTGGTTTTGCAGTTTTGAATTTCTCTGGAATTATGCCACTCAGAAGTTTTGGAATGCTTATGTTTATTACAATGATAGTAAGTGCTTTATCAGCTTTGACAATTTTACCAGCACTTACTTTTTATTTCAGAAAAAAAATATTGAAAGTTTAGGAGGAATTTATGAAAAAATTTATCTTTTTTCTTGTAATTACAGGAAATTTATTTGCTCTTACAGGGCAAGAGGTTCTTGATAAGGTTGAAAAATCACTCACTGGATTTTCAGACCAAATGGCGACTTGTGAGGTTATTTTAGGTGAAAAAGGGTCTATTAAAGAAACAAGAGTAATGAAGATATGGAGTGCTGGCAAAAACAAAAGAGTTGTTAAATTTGTAAGCCCTTCAAATGTTAAAGACATCGGTATACTGGTATTGTCTGATCAAGAAATGTATATCTATTTGCCTGCTTACAAAAAAACCCGTAGAATTGAAGGAAGTATGAAAAATCAAAACTTTCAGGGAACTGATTTTTCATACAGAGAAATTGGTAGTTATGAATACTCAAAAGATTTTGATAGTAAGGTCATAAAAGAAGATGATAAAACCATCCAACTTGAATTGACAAAAAAACCCGATTCAGATTCTTCATACACCAAAATAATTATGGAAGTAGAAAAACAAAATTTTCTACCAAAAAAACTTGAAATGTATTCAAACAATGAACTCAAAAAAGTATTAACAATCATTACGACAGAAAAAAAAGGTAATTACTGGGCTTTAACCCATATAAAAATGGAAGACCTTTCAAAAAATCACTTTACAGAAATAAAAATGAAGGAAATTATTTTTGATAGTGGACTTGAAGGAAAAGGGATTTTCAGTGAAAGATTCTTAAAAAGCTCTTCCAACTAAAAGGAGGTGTCTATGAAAAGGTTTATTTTCTTTACCTTATTAATTTCATCTTTCATCTATGCAGAAACAGATTTAAACATTGAAATATCAAGTTTTGTTGGAATATCCCTATCCAATTCAAGTTATCTATATAATGAAAATGAAGCATTTTTCAAATCAAAGACTAAATTGTCTGAAGATATTAACTTCTTTGGCTCATTTGGAATAAATTATACCCCAAATCCTCAATCAGAAATTTCGTCAAAAGATATGCTTGAAAATTCAAGCTATCTTTATCCACTCACAATTTATCTTGATGAAGCCTATGTTTCTGCTAACAATTTTATTTTCGATGGGCTTGATTTCGTTGTTGGAAAACAGAGAATAAGCTGGGGAAAGGCTGATAAGATTAATCCCACAGATGTGTTAAATCCAGAAGATTTATCAAAAATAACTGATCTGGCAAGAAAAATTCCTACATTTGCTTTTAATTTAACTTATTACTTTCCTTTCCTTAATGATTATGGAGCACAATTTGTGTGGCAGCCATACCCAGGTCAATCGATTCTTCCAGTCAGATTTATTAATGAAAAACTTACTTCAAGAATCAAAGAAAAAATTTCCGAAAATGTTACTTCTGTTGATATTGATGAAAATTGGACTGGTGAGATTAAATATCCAGAATTTAATCTTACCAATTCGACATTAGCTGGAAAAATCTTTGGTAAGGCTTTTGGCTTTGATTTTTCAATCAATGTCGCCAGAAGACAAAATGACATACCGTATATAAGTGAAATCTATCTTGAAAATAGCAATGCTATAAATTTTCCATCAATGTCAGAAACAAATGTCACAGTTTTATCAAAAAGCTATAAAATGGCTTATCATAAAGAAACTGAAATAGGATTTGATATTGAAAAAGACTGGGGCATATTTGTTAATAGATTTGAGCTTGCTATTTTTATTCCAGATGAAGTTAAAACAACCGCATATACTACAGTTAAAACACCTATTCCATTTCCTCCCTCTACGATTGTCACAAATATTACAAATGAAGAAGTTATTCTCAAAGAACCATATGTAAAATGGATTATTGGACTTGACAAGAACTTTGATGGTGGATGGTATATCAACTTCCAGATCGCTCATGGGCTATTTATGGAAAGGGGATATAAAGAAGAAAGACTACAGGATTATCTCACTTTCAATATTGAAAAGAGTTTCTTTGATGATAAGTTAAAATTCAAGCTATTTGGAATAGCAAATACTGATAATTTCATCGACAGATTCAAGGATAGCGATATAATAAAAAGTTTTATAGATAATAGTGCTATAATGGGTAACTTTGAGATTGTGTATTCTCCCATTATGGGGCTTGATTTTAAAGCTGGAATCTGTGGCATAGACGGAAATGGAAAAGCAACTCTTGCATCCTATAAAGAATATGATATGATTTATCTTGAAGTAAGCTCTAGTTTTTAATATAAAAAAGCTGTCCAGTTCGCTGGACAGCTTTTTTATTTAAAGGATTACAAAATTTTCAACATTTTATTTGTATTTTCTCAAAGGAAATGTTAAAATTTAAAAACATATTGCGAAAGGAAAAATTAAATGAATGGTGGAAACTGTATATTAGAAAAAAACATAATAAAACTTAAAAATGAAAATTTATCAAACTTTACTTCAATCCTCGAACAATATAATACCTCAGAAAAGTTGGTATTACATCACAAAAAATCATTACTCCTTAATGAAGATGTATTGAATGAAAACCTTTTTGAAAATGAAGTTTTTGATTTAATTGTAACATCGCCTCCTTATAATGTTGACATCAAATATAACTCACACAATGATGATCTTTCCTATGATGAGTATCTATCATTTTCAGAAAAATGGATAAAAAATTGTTTCAAATGGACAAAAAAACAGGGAAGATTTTGTTTAAATATTCCTCTTGATAAGAATAAAGGTGGTCAAAGAAGTGTTGGAGCAGATATAACTACACTGGCACAAAAAATTGGATGGAAATATCATTCAACGATAATATGGAACGAAGGCAACATTTCTCGAAGGACAGCATGGGGTTCCTGGTTATCTGCTGCTGCCCCCTATGTTATTGCGCCTGTAGAATTGATAGTAGTTCTTTACAAAGATGAATGGAAAAAAACTTCAGGTTCAAAAATTTCTGACATTACAAGAAACGAATTTATGGAATGGACCAACGGACTATGGACATTTAACGGAGAAAGTAAGAAGAGAATTGGCCATCCAGCACCTTTTCCAATTGAACTTCCTTATAGATGTATAAAATTATTCAGTTTTGTTGACGACATTGTTTTTGATCCTTTTGCTGGAAGTGGAACTACCTTAATTGCAGCAAACAATACAAATAGATTTTCAGTTGGACTTGAAATCGATTCAAATTATTGTCAACTAGCCAAACAACGTATTATTAATGAAACAGGAATGCTTTTTTAGGACAAATTATGAACAATAATAAGAGTATAAAAGATTTAATTATTGAATATTTCAAACAATATCCAAACAAAGAGTTGCCTCATGCCCCTGTAGTTGATTGGGTAGAAGAACAATATTTAAAACTTTACAATAAAAAACCAAGAGACACATGGCGCGCAATAAGAAAATTGCATGAAGAGGGCTTTTTAATAAAAGTAAAAAAAGGTGTTTATAAATATGATCCAGAGTTTATTAAGAAAAAAGAACTTGACGATTTTACCCCAGAGTTAAAAAAACAAATACTTGAAAGAGATGGATATAAATGTGTGATATGTGGAAGAACAGCAAAAGAAGGATATGAATTGCATGTGGATCACATTTTACCAAAAGATAAAGGAGGAAAAGCAACATTAGAAAATGGCCAGACACTCTGTTCTATTTGTAATTTTAGAAAAAAGAATTACAACCAGACAGAAAGCGGTAAACGAATGTTTATAAAACTCTGGGAAACCGCCAAAAAAATAGGAGATAAAAAAACAAAAAAGTTTTGTGAAGAGATTTTAAAAACTTATAAAAAGTTTAATATAAATGGTCACATTGAATGGAAAAAAGATAAAGGCAATTGAATTAACTTTAAAACAAAACAATATAAGGTTTAATTATAAAAACACAAAAAAATTAAATCTTAATTTGACAAATTTATCTTGAAGTAATAAAATTAATTACAATTATGACAAAAGAGTTTAAAATATGAAAATTATTAAAATCCTTTACATTTCTGGCTTAATATTAAGTTTAATCACAGGGATATGGCATTTCTTTGTCCCTTACCTGTTCAAGTGGTACTCATATATTCCCGACGCACCAAGACCAATAATTGTATCCATCGACTGGATAAACTATTTCTTTTCACTACTATTGACAGGATTAAGCCTTTTGTTGCTGTTTTTTACAAAGCAAGTATTTAACAAGAACAAAGAAGTACTTATTTTCTATTCATTTCTGGTATTTGTCTGGTTTAATAGAGTTATAATTACAATTGTCCATCCCTGGGCATATGACATTGGTTTTGTCATCCAGCTTTCGGTATTTATATTTATTTTTGCAATACAGTTTATACCGTTGGTGTGGTTGGTGGGGAAACTTAGAAGTAAGGAGAAATAACATTTATAAAGCTTAGAATTAATTTGATATTTAAACAAAGAGAATTTTATAAGTTGTAGAAGTGCACTTCAAATGGGAACTAATTCATAAAACCTTTTCAAAAGGAGTTTTTATGGGAATAATCAGTTTTTTAATCAAGAAAACAAAAACATATAAAGACTTAAAAGAAAGACTTGTTGCTTTAGAAGATGAAAGAATAAAATTAATTAACCAACAAGATATCTTAGAAAAAGAAAATAAGCTATTAAAAAAAGAAAGAGAGAGTTTTCTGATTTTTTCCTCTAAAGAACCAGCAAATTGTAGTTTCAGGTTTTTCTTGTTTAATAAAGATAAAACTGGAAGGATAATATTTTCCGAAATTTGTTTCGAAAATATTATTGGAGCTTCATTTTTCTGGTCATACATAACTTGTTATGATGTAAATCATAATCCATTGGCTGAAATTTCGTTTAAAATTATTTACAATAAGGAGAATAAAAGCTATTATTTTTACATTGTAGACGTTGTTAACAAAGGAGAAGAAAATAAAAATAAAGGTCTGGGTACAATTTTACTTACTCAACTTAAATCAATCGCCAAGTTTTTTAATTGTACTCATATAGAAGGGTGGATTAGTCCTGTTGACTATAACCACATTGATCGTCTCAAACGTTTTTATGAAAAGAACGAATTTGAACTTTTTGAAAACGAAAAAGAAAATCAAATAGATATTAAATGGAAAAATAAAAGTTATTCAAAATATAATTTATTTAACTCAAGCTCCTAACTTTTTACAAAATATACAATTCTAAAATAACTTTTATAAAATGAAGTTTATTTTACTAAAATTATAAAAAATATATTTTTCGTTTTTTAGTCATAAAAAACAATCCCCATTACTATATCGATTTTTTCATTTCACACCAAACCTTTCTGCTTCCTAACTATATTTAATCCAACAAGTTGGAAATCCAAAACTTATTGCCATTTTATTTGTATTTTTTTATGAAACTTCTTAAAATTAAACTAGAATTATTGAATGAATATATAATGTTAGTAAGTTAATTCTATGAATTTATATATAAAAAAGGAAAAATATGTGTAAATATCAACTAACAAAAGATGAAGAAAATGACATTAAGCAAATTGAAGACACCTACTATATGGCACCTATTTTAAAAAAATTTGATGAATTTATTAATATTAAAAAGGCTGATTGGATTAAAATTTTCAATAAAATACATAATGTATTAAAAAATTCAGAAAATGAAGTTAGAAAATTAGTAGAAGAAAGAAAAGAAATTGGTGAAATAAATGACATTAGTCAGGCGATGAAATCTATTGCTGGCAATGCTTTTTCTAACTGTTTGGTTTATTTATTTATAAAAAATAAATTAGCAGGAAATATTAAACCAAATATTTTTATAACATCTAAGAAATCTCGAATTAAAAATTTTGATGAAATTTCTACTATTTGGATTGGCAATGAAACTCAAAAGCCAGATGTAGATTTAATTATTTATACTGAAAAAGAAGATAAATCTGTTGATAAATGTATTATTCTATCGTTAAAGACTTCCTTAAGGGAAAGAGCTGGACAAACCTATAAGTGGAAACTTCTAATGGAAATAGCAACTACAGAAAATCCAATTAAAGATAAATATGACATTAAATACAATGCTTTTCAAATGCCAATAATATGCTTTGCCACTGTTAATTTTTACAATGAAATAAATAATCCTCAACATAAAGGTATGTTTAAGTTTTTTGATAAAGCTTTTATAGCCAAAGATGTTGAGTCTGAGTTTATTTCACCCTTATCAGATATTGTTAATTTTGTTAATGAAAAATTAGGATAAAACTATGTTTACTTATAATTTAGAATTAAAAGCAAAAAATCTTAATTACAAATCTCCAGATTTGTTTGTTTTAATTGAATCTTCCATTGACATATACAAGGATGAAGAAGATTTTTACTACAAGCCAAAAGATGTAAAAGATTGGTACTATGAATGGGACTTTAAAGATTATAATCCAAATATATATTCTCATGGTTTTCATCAATATCCGGCAAAATTTATACCTCAACTGGCAAGAAAATTATTAAGAGTATTTACTGATGAAAATAGCATTGTTCTAGATAATTTTATGGGGTCTGGAACTACATTAATTGAAAGTATGTTGCTAAATAGAAAGTCAGCAATAGGTATTGAACTAAATCCTTTTGCCTGCTTTATGGCAAAGGTAAAAACAACACCAATAAATCCAGAAACTCTAAAAAAAACTTTTTATATTATAAAAAATGAATATTATCAAATAAAAAATTTTTCAATACACAATTTTTACAATATTGATTTTTGGTTTAAGCAACAACAAATAGTAGATTTATCAAAGTTAAGAGAAATAATTTTACACATTGAAAATAGTGATATAAAGGATTTCTTCTTGCTTTGTATGAGTGAAGTTGTTAGAAGAGTGTCTTTAACAAATCATAATGGATTTAAGTTACATCGTGATAAAGAAAAAATTAAGGATGATTTTAATCCAGATGTCTTTTGGCATTTTGAAAATGTATCTCAAAGAAATATTTCTCTAATGCAAGAATTCTACAATAAGGTTCTAAACTCTAAAACAAAAATTCAAATAATATTAGGAGATTCTCGCAAGAAACAAAACATAGAAAGTAATAGTGTAGACTTTATTCTTACGTCACCACCTTATGGGGATTCAAGAACTACTGTAGCTTATGGTCAATTTTCAAGGCTTTCATGGCAATGGATAATGAATGATAGGAATATTTATAAATTGGATGAAAATCTTTTGGGAGGTAAAATTATAGTGAGCAAAGGAAAAGAAGTTCTAGAATATTCAAAAACTCTTAAATTGCAATATAATGAAATAAAGTCAAAAGATCAAAAAAGAGCTGAAGAAGTTTTATCATTTTATATAGATTTATTTGATTCTTTACTAACTGCTTATGATTATTTAAAAAAAGACAAATATTTTGTTTTAGTCACTGGAAATAGAACAGTTAAAGGTGTCTTTTTAAGAACAGACTTAATTATAAGTGAACTCTCAGAAAAAATTAATTTCAAAACAGAAAAAATACTTTATAGAAACATAATTAACAAAAGAATGCCGGCGAAAAATTCTCCAACCAACATAAAAGGTGAATTATCCAATACTATGTTAAAGGAGAATATAATATTTTTGAGGAAGAAATTATAACTATTTAATCTAATTCTAATTTTATATTAATTACAAACCGCTTAAATAATATTTTAGCTTTTCTCCTAAAATTCTGCTATAATAAAATAAGGTGTTATACATGCCCCAACTTCTACTAATTCTTCTCACAGGAGCAATTATGCACGCACAGGATTTAAAGTTAATTCTTCCTTCTGACGGAAAAATATATTACTCTGGCAGAGTCGATTTAACCGACGAGGAAGCAGTAAAATATAGCTGGAGTGGAGTAAATTTCTCATTTGTTTTCAGTGGAAAAAAGTTGACTCTCCTTTTTGACGATGGTTATAACGATTACGAAGTCTTTATGGATGGCAAATATTATAAAACCATTGAAACGACAACATTCAAAAAGAAGTATGAAATATTTTCAAGCACAACAAATGAAAAGCATAATTTCAAAATTGTGAAGAGGACAGAGGTTGCTTTAGGTGTCTTCAAAGGACTTCTTGTCGATAATGAAGGTAAGCTTCTTGAAAACCAATATAACCCATCAAGGAAATTTGAGTTTATTGGTGACTCTATCACCTGTGGTTATGGTATTGAGGCAACATCTCCAACAATTCCAAACTCAAGAAAGTATCAAAACTTTACAAAGACTTATGCATATCTCATTTCAGAAATGCTTAATGCAGATTACCATGTTGTTGCAATATCTGGCAAGGGTCTTGTGAGAAACTATGGTGAGCCAAAAGATTTTTCTACCGATCCTTTACCTTTTTATTACAAAAGAACTTTTCAAGGCATAGATGATGAATGGGATTTCAGCAAGTGGCAACCAGACGTTGTCTTTATAGCCTTAGGAGAAAATGATTTTTCGACTTCTCCAGTACCAAGTGGAGAAAAATACTACATTGCTTACAAAAATTTTATCAAACTCATAAGAAATAATTATCCAGCCTCAAAAATAGTAATGATATGCACAATGTCAGGTAGAGATATTTACAGAGAAACTCTCAAGGAAAGTTATCTTAAACTATCAAAAGAGCTTAAAGACATTTACCACTTTGAATTTCCACTTGTGCAGGCCAATGAGGGGGGCTGTGATAATCATCCAAACTATCTCGCACACAGAAGGTTTGCTGAGGAGCTGGTGGAGTTTGTGAGAGGACTTTAATTATAATCTTCTGACATTTTTAAAATTATAAGATAAGGCTAAATTTATACTTGAAATTATAAAAACAATTTGACTCTGAATTTTTACTGAATCTCTTACAATAAAATCAGTTTGACAAATAATGAATTAATTTTAAACAAAAAAACAACAATTATAAAAATTTTTGACAATTATTTTTCTTTAGTTTTATAATAAATATAGTTTAAAAAATGTAAGGTAAACTTGTTATTGTGGCAAAAAAATTAAATGACTTAAGATTATACTCAAAAAAATATTTTAATATTATTAAAAAAATTTTTTTGAAATATTATGATTAATTGCAAGTTTTATAGTTAAAATGGGAGGTAAAGTATATATGAAAAATTTTATAATCTTCTTTTTGCTTGTCTTGAGTTCAAAACTTTTTTCTGCTGTTAACATTTCATCCAACATCTCCATTGGTCCAGACTATAGGATTGAGCTTGTTGGTATAGTTTTTGCACTTGCCACTCAGGATGAGGAGTATTTTAAGGAAGAAAAATATCTTATGGAGATGAATAAATATTTTTTACCGTATAAAAACCACAAAGCAGTTGTTTTTGTTAAAGAAATTATTTCTAATCGAGTAGAACCGCTTTTGCAGAAAGGAATTCCAGAGGCAAGACTAAGACATCAAATAGAATTAAGTGTAATTGCAGAACTTTACAATATCATCCTTAATTATTCCGAAAATAATAAACTAACTTCAAATTCTAAAGATACAAAATATTTTAGCCGCACTGAACTTACAAAAAAGGTTACAAACAGTATATTTACTGAAGAAATTACTTATAATATAGAGGAAAAAAAATTAATAAATCTTTTAAAGGATTTTATAAAGGTTTCAAAATATGAAAATTTCTATTCAAATATAGTTCCAGTTTATTACCAGCCAAGGGTAGATGAAATAACGAACAAAATTGATATTGAAAAAATTGTAGTAAATAATGAAAGATTTTTTGGAGAAAATGCTAAGTATACAAGAATAATACTTTCGTATATTCCCAACGGCTATTTTGCAGGTTTAAGTCAATTCTCACATTCAAAAGGTCTTATTGAATGTAATTCCCCGATAATACTTGTGAGAGAAAGGAGTATGTATCCACTTCTTTCAGAGGAGCTTTTTTATCACGAATTGGCTCATTCATTCTTTAATTTTGTAATGTTTAAAAATGTTGATAAAGATCAATTTTTAGAGATATTCAAAAGACGAATTGTCGAATACAGCGAAAGTATCAACATAGCTTATGAAATTTTGAGAAACAATTATGATGAAAATACACGAAAGGTTTTGTTTAGATATTATTTACTTGATAATTTTATTTCTGTAAAAGAATTTTATGAATTGCTTGAGAAATATCAAGGTGAAAGAGATAAATATAAGACCTTTAATGAATTCTTTAAAGAGATACCAGAATATTTTGCTAAATTATCAGATAATGATATTGGCTATAAGTTAACAGTAGGGAATTCTCTTACAATGAAAATAAGATACAATGAAATGGAATATAAAAAAGGTATCGCCATCTTTAAGGTTTTTTCCGATATAAAATCACTTCAAGAAGGGGATATTATTTTAAAGATTAATGGTAGAGATGCAAGGGAAAGATTTGCTTTTCACGAAGAATGGAGTAAGTCAAAAGAGGTTTCGCTTGAAG
>JBBFLL010000037.1:0-12242 GCA_037479045.1 Brevinematales bacterium
TGCCAAATTACCCCGTCAATCCCCACCCCAAACCCCAACCTTCAACCTTCAACTTTAAACTTTATAACTTTCCAACTGTCTTTCGTGGTTTATAAAAATTAATGCCTTAAACAGAAAGAAAAAAGTTTTATTTAAGTCTCCCACTTCCAAAGTCAAATAAAAACTCTTCGCTACTGTTGTTGATGAGTGCAAAGTTGGAGTAATTTACAGTGCTTGCACTATCCGTGAAACTTATCTTTAGGTTTGTATTCTGCTCCTTAGCCATTTCGTTTACTCTCCTTTAATGTCAATGCTAAAATAGCTTTTTACGAAATCTTTTATTACTTTTAATTTTTCTCCTTTCTCTCCTATCTCCATTGTCACTGCATAAAGCTTCTGTGGCTCTTCTTCCTTCTCTATAAACACTATCCCTATAGATGGAAAATCCCTATCTATTTCATCTACAACATTTCTTATCTTCCTATAAGTCCATCTTAAATAAGTATCAAAACCTATTTGCCCTAAATAACCAGTTATAAATCTATATCTATCACCACCCTTATTCTCTTGCTTATCCTTAACTATTATTCCTTTTACTTTGAAATCTTTAAACAAATAATCCTTGTAAGACGCACTTAAAAACTGATAGAAAAAATCTCCTATCTCTACATAGTAATCTCCTCCAACACTACGTCTCCCTCTAAATATCAAGTTTTCTGCTGCCACAGGCTTTAACGTAAAAATCGCATCCATATTACTTATGGACATCTCTCTTAATACATAAACAAGAAATTTTATCCCTCTTGCCCTATCCTCTATTATTACTTGCACATCTCCATATTTGTCACCTTCCCAATCAACAAGAATATAATTACTCAATAGATTGTTTACAGAAAAATATGGCTCAAGCACAGAAATATTATCCTTCTTTGAGTCAATAAGTGGTGAAAAATGATACACAAATACCCAGATGATAGCACTAATAATAAAACTTATTATCCACGCCCCTACAAATATGCCAATAATCTTAACCAAAGTTATTAATACTCTCCACTCTCCTCTAAACCATTTACCTTCTTTAGACATCTACACACCTCAAGTATATTATCTATATACCTTACCAAAAATAACCATTAATGAAAAAACCTATTTGAATAAAAATACCCCATATGAAAAGAATTATTATAGTTGGAAAACCTATATACCAAAGCACAATTTCACGAAATTTTAGACCACCTTTGGCTTTTTCTATTTCTGCCTTTGGACCTCTTCCCCATGTCAATATAGTTATAACCAGTGCAGCTATTCCCCAAAATAACATTCCACTTATACCATGATCCTCCACAAAATTCCATATTACTGTTCCCATCCTTCTATGGGGTAATATTTCTTCTTTAGGATCAAAGATAACTCTCCTTGGAGCACCACCATTGAATAAATAATATAGCCATTGTTCAAAATCTACAATTCTGCAAAATAAATATTCTCCTATTTGTGTAAAATTCATTTTTTAAACTCTACCTCCTGAATATTATTTTTAATATTGGATCTATGTAATGTGTTTATTAGACACTAAACAAAAAATCATTTCTTAAGTAACTTAATATATTATATCATTTAGCTCCATTAATAATCAGCGGAACTCCAGTTGCATTAGGACTTGTTGGCATAATTATAAATGTCGTATTTGAAGAGCTTGCAAGATTTTTATAAAGTTGTATTGCCTCAAGTTGAATATAATAAGGGGTAAGAGTTGAGTTAATTATTCTCTGAGCTTCGGCAAGCCCTTTTGCTTCTATGACCTTTATCCTTGCCTCTTCTTCAGCCTTTTGTTTCTTAAATTCCATTGCTTCTGCCTCCTGCTGGGCTTTAAGTTTCATCTGAATTGCATCTTCAACCTCTTGAGGAAGTAATATAGCTCTCACAAGAAAGCTATCAACAATAACACCTTTTTCTGAAAGTTTTTGAATTAAAATCTTTTCAATCTCTTTTGCTATCTCTTCTCTTTTAGAAGAATATATCTCTTCAGCTTTATATTTACTTATAACATTCCTGATTTCAGTTCTTATGATTGGTAAAATTATTTTGTTTAATAATTCATTAAGACTTGTTGCATAAAGTGAATATATCTGTGAAGCCTTGGATTCATCAATCTTATAAAGAGTTGTGCAATCAATTGAAATAGTAAGCCCATTTTGCGTTCTTGCATTTACTATATTTGACTCAGCAAGTGTCAATTCCTGAAGCCTTGTTGGAAAATAAACTATCTTTACATAAGGTGGAACAAAATTAACTCCGCTCTTTAATGTCCTTTGAGACACATTACCCAAAAAGACATAGATACCCGTATACCCCGCAGGCACCACTATTATAGAAGAAATAATCAAAAGTATTAAACCTATCGAAAATACCAAAATCGCAAAAACTCTCCCCAATTTCTTAAAAGGTTTTACAAAAAGAATAATAGAAATTATAATTAATAATATCGCAATAAAAAATTTTGTCATTTTCTCCTCCTGTAGTTATTTTAAAAATTTTCAAAACTAAATGCAAGAAAAGGAGCCTTTATGAAAGGATTTCTCTTTCTCATACTTTTAGCAAATCTTTCTTTTTGCTTTGAATATCGGGAAAATTTCTTCAAGAAGAAAGAAGCTACAGTAATTGAAGCCGTCGATGGAGATACAATTAAAATAAAAATGAATGGAAAAGTTGAAAAGGTAAGACTTTCCTTCGTCGATACAATGGAAAGTAAAAAAAACAAAAAAGCAAAAAAGGATTTTTACTCTACAGAAGAAGATACAAGATTTGAAGAGCTTATAGAATATGGAAAAAAAGCAAAATACTTCTTAAAAAAAGAATTCCCCTACGGAACGAAAGTCATTCTATACATACCAATTAATAAACCAAGAGATAGCTTCAAAAGAATTCTTGCAATAGTAGTAAGAGAAAAAGATAAAAAAGTAATAAACGAAACTCTACTACTTAACGGACTTGCAAGAACATACTATCTTAAAGACGCTCCAAGAGATTTAAGTGATTACTATTTGAAACTTGAGAAAAAAGCACAGGAAGAAAATTCAGGAATATGGAAAATTCTCAAAAAAAAGTAGTAAAAAAAAACCTACTAAAAAAATTTTTTTCTCAAAATTATTGACATATTTTAAAAAAAGTTTTAATCTATATAAAATAAAAAAGTTTTTCAGGATTTTTTATATGGATTCTTTTAAGGGTAAGAAGATTGGAGTTCTTTGTGGCGGGCTTTCCTCTGAAAGAGAAATTTCTCTTCGCTCTGGCAAAAATGTCTACAACACTCTTATGAATATGGGTCTTGATGTAATAATGATTGATGTTGATAGAAATATTGTTGATAAATTAAAACAAGAAAAAATAGACATAGCATTCATAATGCTTCATGGTAGATATGGAGAAGATGGATGCATTCAGGGATTGCTTGAAATTCTTGACATTCCATACACAGGACCGGGAGTCCTCGCAAGTTCAGTAGGAATGAACAAGAGAATCACAAAAAGGATTCTTTCGGCAAAAGGAATACCAGTTCCTGAATCCATCGATGTTGACTTCGACAATCCTGAAAAAACCATAGAATACGTAAAAAATCACATCAAATTTCCAGTCATTATTAAACCTAACTGTGAAGGCTCAAGCATAGGTGTAATAAAAATAGATGATGAGAAGAAATTAAGAGAAGTAATTTCAAACTATGAATTTAAAGATTGCTTCATAGAAAAGTATGTAGAGGGAAAAGAAATCACAGCCGGTGGCATCCTTACAAAAGATGGCTTTATTGATTTGCCTCTACTTGGTTTAATTCCTCAAAATGAATTCTATGACTTTGACGCAAAATATACAAAAGGCAAAACCATAATGGAACTCCCTGCAAAAGTTTCAAAAGCTGTAGAAGAAAAGATAAAAAAATACATAGAAACTACCTTCTACGAACTTGATTTATACGGTGTTGCAAGGCTTGACGTAATTATTGACAAAGATGATAATCCATATTTTCTTGAAGTTAATACAATACCGGGAATGACAGAAACAAGCGATATACCGGCAATGGCAAAAGCAAAAGGTATGAGTATGGAAGAGCTTGTATTATTAATTTTAAAAAGTGCTTTTAAATAAATAAGATTAAAAGCCTTTATAAAGGTTATAAATGATGAAAAGAGAAACGATTGTTTTTTCAAGATTTTTTATTATTGTCTTTTTTTTGTTTTTGATTTTCGGTTTTCATTATGGATTTTATCTTATTTTACTCAACACAGATTCTTTTGGGCTTAAAGATATAAAAATTGAAGGTAATAGATTTTTATCCAATGAAGAAGTTATTAATATTTCTGGGCTTTCAAAAGGAATTAATATTATCAGCCTTGATTTAAAAAATATTGCCAATAAAATTAAAAGAAATGTCTTTATAAAGGAAGTAGTAGTTAAGCGAATTTTCCCTGATAAAATAGAAATAATAATTAAAGAAAAAGATGTAGTGGCAAATTTAAACTACAACGGGAGCTACTTTGTAATTGACAGAAATGGACAGATTTTAACCAATGGTATTTACATACTTGCACCTTATCTTGAACTTGATTATACTCCTGTGATTGAAAAAAATTCAATAAAAGATGAATTTGTAAGTTTGACCTTAGGAAATATTTACGATTACGGCAAAATAGATAAAATTGAAAAAATCTTAATAAAGAAAGATAGTGGAGTTTATATTTTACTTAAAAAGCCTGCAAATGTTATCTTTTTCGCAGGCAAAAAGATTCTTGATGAAACTTTGCTTGACAGGATATTTTATCTTGCTGATTATATTACCTCAAACAATATAAACATTAAGTTTGTGGACTTAAGAAAAGAAAATGCTATAGGTATTTCAAATAATTAATATGGAGGTAAAAATTGGAATCTAAAATTTTAGTTGGAATGGATATAGGAACAACAAAAGTATGTACTGTCATTTCAAAAATAAACGAATTTAATGAACTTGAAATAATCGGTGTTGGACTTGTTCCTTCAAAAGGATTAAGAAAAGGTGTAGTTATAAATATTGAAACAACGGCTTCATCCATAGCTTCATCAGTTGAAAAAGCTGAAATTCAGGCTGGCATAGAAGTAAAAGGGGCATATATCGGAATTTCAGGAGGACATGTAGAAGGAATAACAAGTAAAGGCGTTATAGCTATTGCTGACAAAAATAAAGAAATCACAGATGCAGACGTAAGAAGAGTAATAGATGCCGCAATGGCAATAGTTATACCTGTCGATAGAGAGGTTGTCCATGTTATACCTCAGGAGTTTATTGTGGACAGTCAGGCAGGCGTAAAAAATCCTGTCGGTATGTCTGGAATAAGACTTGAAGCTGTTGTAAATATAATCACAGCAGCAGCTTCTTCAATTAACAACGTAGTGAAAAGTGTCAATAGAGCTGGTTATGAAACCTTAGATATAATTCTTGAGCCTCTTGCTGCAGCTCAAGCTGTTTTAACTGAAGAAGAAAAAGAACTCGGTGTTGCTTTGCTTGATATAGGTGGCGGAACAACAGATTATATAATCTTTGAAAATGGAAGTACAAGAAAAACTGGAGTTATCTCTCTTGGAGGAAATCAGATAACTAACGATATAGCTTTTGTATTAAAAACTCCAACAAACTCTGCAGAAGAATTAAAGAAAAGATATGGTGCTGCAATTTCAGATTATATTTCTGATGATGAAGAAATTGAAATTCCCGGTCTTGGTGGTAGAACACCTACAATTGAAAAAAGAAAAACACTCGTTGAAGTTATAGAAGCAAGAATAGAAGAGATTTTTGAAATCGTCAATCAGGAATTTGAAAAAAGCGGGCTTAAACCTTACCTTCCTGCTGGTATAGTTCTTACTGGTGGTGTTGCCTTAACACCATACATAAGTGATCTTGCCAGTGAAGTTTTTGGGCTACCTGTTCGCATAGGGAAACCCATAGGAATAGAGGGGCTTAAAGACATAGTGGAAAGTCCAATTTACTCAACAGCCGTTGGACTTGCACTTTATGCAAAGAATCACTTACCAAGACTTGGGCCTGTAAACACAAAGGATGAAGACAAAAACTTTAAGTCAATTATAGACAGAATAAGAGAATGGTTTAATGAATTTTTTTAAGAATTTATAAATATTCCGGGAGGGGAAAATGTTGTATGAGAATTTTAACGATTTGAATCAGGCTTCGGCGGATTTATTTTCAGAAGTTAATGACGAACCAATAACCAGAATCAAGGTTGTTGGTATTGGTGGAGCAGGTTGTAATGCAGTAAACAGAATGATTCAGGATGGTTTAAGCAATGTTGAATTTGTTGCTGTTAACACCGATCTTCAGGTTTTAAAGAACTCTCTTGCGAAAATTAAGATGCAGATTGGTGCAAGATCTACAAGAGGACTTGGTGCAGGGGCAAAACCAGAGGTTGGTGAAAAAGCTGCACAGGAAGACATTGAAGAAATCAAAACTCTATTCAGCAAAACTGATATGATCTTCATTACAGCCGGAATGGGTGGTGGAACTGGAACTGGAGCAGCTCCAGTCTTTGCTAAGGTCGCAAAAGAAATGGGAATTTTAACCGTTGCGGTTGTTACACTTCCTTTTGATTTTGAAGGCAAACAAAGAATTGACAGGGCAATGCAGGGTATCAATAAACTCAAAGAAAATGTTGATACAATGATTGTTATTTCAAATTCAAGAATTTTCAAAGTTATTGAGAGAAAGGCTCATATCAAAAATGCTTTTCATAAGATTGATGAAGTTTTAAAACATGCTGTGCAGGGTATTTCAAGCATAATTACAGATGTTGGTATAATAAACGTGGACTTTGCAGATGTAAGAACTGTTCTGTCAAACAAAGGTGAAGCTATAATGGGTGTTGGAATTGGAGAAGGAGAAAATAGAGCTGTTGAAGCTGCAAAACTTGCCCTTGAAAATCCTCTTATAGAGAATACTTCATTCAAAAATGCGGCTGCTGTACTTGTAAATATAGTTGGTGGAAATGATTTTTCTATGAGTGAATATTATGAAGCTGCCCAAACAATAACAGAATTTTGCAGGCCCGATGCAGAAATAATAGTCGGTGTAAATGTAGATGACAACCTTAAAGATAAAGTCAAGATCATTCTTATTGCTACTGGTTTCCAGAAAGAAGAAAATGAAGTATGCAAAAATCCACTCTCTTTTGACAATGCTATCGAAGACAGAAAGGTGCTTTCTATCTCTGAAATAAGAAGAGAAAGAATGAAAAACAGAATCAATATTGACCAGACTTTTGTAAATAGAAGTGTATTAGACGAGGATTACGAAACACCTTCTTTTTATAGAAGGCATAATAAGGTTAATTAAACTTTTGACTTAAGGTAAAAGCTATTTTTTATAGTTTTTATCTTTATTAAATTCTGATTAAACAGATTGTAAACTGAAGTTTTAATCTTTTCAGGGGAAATGCCTCTTAGTTTACCGTATCCCGGAAAAATTTTATATTTAAGGCTTTTCCCCTGAAGAATCTCAACAAGTGCATCATATTTAATCCAAAAGATTTTTGTAAGGCTTGCCAGTACAATTTTTTCTAAAGAATCAATTTTGATTTTTTGAGTTTCACATTTGTCACATTTATTACATTTATTTTTTTCTTCTCCAAAATAGTCAAGCAAAAAGGCAAATCTACATTCATCATAAAAAATAAAGTCCTTCATTAGCTTAAATTTTTTCATTTCTGCTGTCATTTTTCTTTTGTTGTGGTAATAAATTTTGAAAAGCCTTATTATCTCATTAAATAAAATCTTCCAGTTGTAATTAAAAATTTTCTTAATGTAATTCTTCAACTTTAATTTTAAAAAATTATAAGTCAAATATTTTTTAGAAATCATTTTTTCATAATTTTCAAAATCTTCAAAGGAAACCAAAAACACACATAGAGAAATTTCTCCATCTCTACCCGCACGTCCAATTTCCTGAAAGTACTCCTCTATTTCATAAGGCAAATCAATATGTATAATTTTCCTGATATCCTTTTTATCAATACCCATTCCAAAGGCACTTGTTGCGATCATAAGATTGGAATCTCCAGAAATGAATTTGGTTTGATTTTCATTTTTTTCTTCTGGAGATAAGTCGGCATGATAAATAGAAGGATTTTTTAATCTTAAAAAATTATTGATTCTACCAAGAGTAAGTTTTGAAGATGTAAATATAACGGTACTTTGATTGTCAATTAGCTTTTGTAATTCATCGTTCTTCTCATTCACAAGTTTTACTTTGATTTTTAAATTTTCTCTATAAATACTCTTTTTAAATATTGTGGCATTTTTCAAGCCAAGATAAAATTTTATATCATCTATAATCTTTTTGTTTGCTGTAGCTGTAAAAGCAGATATTACATCAATCTTAAATTTTCTTATAAATTTGATGATTTCAAGATAAGAACTCCTGAAAGAATTTCCCCATAGAGATATAGAGTGGGCTTCATCTACAACAAGCATAGAAATTTTTATTTTTCTTAAAGAATTAAGAAATTTCTTACTTTTCAGCCTTTCTGGTGTGATATAAATTATTTTATATTTTGTCATTTGAGCTATTATTTTTTCTATATCTGACTTTGCTCTTGTAGAAGCAAGATATTCTACATTGGTTAAATTGTATCGATTCTTCAAATTTTCTACCTGATCTTTCATAAGGGAAATTATCGGGCTTACCACAATTGTAAGACCATCAAAAAGAAGTGCTGGAAGCTGATAACACAGAGATTTTCCCCCACCAGTAGGCATTATGGCTATTGTATTTTTCTTCTCAAGAATGGACTTTATAATTTCAAACTGTAAATCATACAACTTTTTTATGCCAAAAATATCTCTGGCAACTTCAAAAATTTTTTCCATAACTCTTTAAAATTTTGATTAATTAATATTTTGCTTTATAATTATATAAATTTCAAGTTTAAGGGGTAATATGCTCACTCCCGATTTCATAACAGAAAGTCTTAAAATTAACCCACACATAGATGGTAATATAAGAAAGGATGTTTGCCTCAAAATATCCATAGACTCAAGACAAATTGACGAAAATTCAGTTTTTCTTGCTATAAAAGGTGAAAAATTCGATGGACATAGTTTTATAAAAGATTGTATTAATAAGGGAGTTAATTATTTCATTTTAAATAAAAAATACAAACACAAGATAAAAGAAAAAGGATGTTTCTGGTTTGTTGATGATACAATAAAGGCTTTAGGAATACTTGCAAAGAAATATAGAAATGAGATTTTTGCCAATTCAGTTGCAATAACAGGAAGCTCAGGCAAAACAACAACAAGAGAACTAATAGTTTCAATAATTTCAAAAAAATACAATGTTCATACAGCAAAGAAAAACTTTAACAACGAGATTGGACTTCCTCTTACAATACTTGAAGCTCCACCTGAAACCCACATCTTTGTCCTTGAACTTGGAATGAATCATAGAGGAGAAATCCATAGATTGTCAAAAATTGTTTCACCCTTTGTCTCAATTATCACAAACATTGGCTATGCACATATTGGAAATCTTGGAAGTAGAGAAAATATTGCAAGAGCAAAAGCAGAAATATTTGACGGAATGAACAAAGGTGGCTATGTTTTTCTCAATAAAGACGATGATTTTTACGACTTTTTAAAAAGAATTTCTCCTTGTGAAGTTATTGATTTTTCTGTAAACGATATAAAAATAATTGAAAACAAAGGAATAGATGGTTTTGTGATTGATTATAAAGGAGAAAAAATAGATTTTAAACTTCCAGGCATTCACAATATTTCAAATTTAGCCTGTGCAATAAAGATTGGAGAGTTTTTTAATATTAATAGCAAAAATATTGTAGAGGCAATAAAAAACTTCACTCCAGTCAAAGGCAGAAATGAAGTAGTAAAAGGCAGAATTACTCTTATAAACGATGCCTACAATGCAAATCCAGCCTCAATGAAAGCAAGTCTTTCTGTTTTAGCATCATCCAGTGGCAGAAAAATTGCAGTCCTATCAGATATGCTTGAACTTGGTAAATTCGAGATAAAATTACATGAAGAGTTAGGAGATTGGATTAACGAAAAAAAGCTATGTGATTTTATTTTTTGCTATGGTAGATTAACGAAGATTATGGCTGAAAAAATAAAAAACATCGAAGTTTTATGGTTTGAAAACAAAGAAAAAATGACAGAAAAATTAAAATCATTCCTCAAAGATGGGGATATTGTATTGCTTAAAGCATCTCACAGTATGGGACTTGAAGAAGTTTTTGAAAACTTAAAATCAACTTTTCTTTGACTTGTTAAGCACAAAATTATCGAACTTTTTCCAGACTTCCTCAGGCTCACAACCATCTTCATCTTTTATTATCAAATAATAGCAAGGCGATGAGTTATTAAGAACGCACTTGTCTATATTCATTTCCTTTGTGCCATCAACATTACAGCGGGGTAAAGAACATTTTAGTAGTAAACTTTTCATTATTCCCTCCAGTAAATTTCTACCCCCGAAAAACTATCTATATTATAACAAAAACTTATATTTTTATCAATCAGTTTCTTTATTTTTTGTTGTAAACCTATTTTTAAATATGGTTGACAGTTTTTAAATTTTAAGTTAAAATAATAAATATGGATAAAAATATTGAAAAATTATTAAATTTAAACATATTTGAGCTATTAAAAATAGCATTTAATATAAACAAAAAATATTCAAATGAAATCCACGTTTGTTCCATAATAAACGCAAAATCTGGAATATGTACCGAAAACTGTAGCTATTGTGCACAATCACCCTTCAACAAAGCAGAAATAAAAAAATATGAACTTTTATCATTTGAAGAAATTTACCAGTCGGCTATAAAAATATACGAAAAAGGTATAAGACGCTTTGGAATAGTTACAAGCGGATATGGTTATAAACAAGTCAATAAAGAATTTGAAAAGATAATAAATACAATAATAAAACTCAAAGAAAAACTTCCTGATCTTGAAGTTTGTGCCTCTTTAGGAGTATTAAGTAATGAAACTGCAAAATTACTTTATGAAGCTGGCATTTCAGAATATAATCACAATCTTCAGGTGATCCCTGAAAAATATGAAACTCTAATTGCCACAACCCACAAAGTAAGTGATAGAATAAATACCATAAAAGAATTAAAAAAATATCCAATAAAAATCTGCTCTGGTACAATAATAGGGCTTGGTGAATCAATGATGGATAGAATCAAACTTGCCTATTTGTTAAAAGAACTTAACGTTGACATAATACCTATAAATATCCTTATCCCTATAAAGGGAACAAAATTTGAAAATTCTGCCTCTCTCAGTGCAATAGAAGTAATTAAAACATTCGCAATATATAGAATTATACTTAATGAGAAAATAATTAAATTTGCCGCTGGAAGAGAAACAATTATGAAAGATTTTCAGGGTCTTATAATGCTCTCATCTGCTAATGGCTTTCTCACTGGAGGCTATCTTACTACAAGAGGAAGAAGTATAGAAGAAGATTTTAAACTGATCAACCAACTTAAAAATTTTTTATAAAAAAATTTCTTACTTTTTCGTAATAAAAAGTATAATATATATAATTTATGCACTATAGTGCGGAGGTGTATTTTATGAAGTGGTTGGTTAATTTCTTTTCAGTTTTAATGTTATCGATAACGTTGTCTTGTTCTCAAAATCTGGAAGGTGGAACTGGTGCAATCGCAATTACCGACGATTCTTATACTAACATTGTAGTAGAAACAAATTGGGTCGAAACCTATGGTATACTCAAAGTCTCGGGTAATAAGATAGTGGATAAGAATGGTAATGCTGTCCAGCTTCGTGGTATGAGTCTCTTCTGGAGTAATCCAAATTGGGGTGGAGAGAAGTTTTATAATATCAACGTTGTAACAAATCTTGCAAGATACTGGGGAGCAAATATCATAAGAGCTGCAATGGGTGTAGAAAATGGAGGATACTTAACAACTCCAACTACTGAAAAAAATAAGGTTAAAACAATAGTCGAAGCAGCAAAAACTGCTGGCATATATGTCATAATTGATTGGCACGCACACGATGTTCATACAACGGAAGCTGTGTCATTTTTCAATGAAATGGCACAGCTTTATAAAGACTACGATAACGTAATATTTGAAATTTATAATGAGCCAGATAATGAAAGCTGGGCAACTGTTAAACAGTATGCATTGCAGGTTATACAGGCTATAAGAAGCAAAGGAGCAAATCAGCTT
>JBBFLL010000038.1:0-8645 GCA_037479045.1 Brevinematales bacterium
ATAAAAGATATCAAGTTGATGAATAAATTGAAATAATCGAACAATTAATGAGAATTATTTTTGATAAAAGATAAAATTTAATATAAAATATAAAGAGATTTTTAGTTATCAGGACATATTTATGGAAAATATTATTGAGAAAAATTTTATCGAAGAAATGGTTGAAGAAGATTTAAAGAATCAGGTTTATAAAAGTGTGAAAACGAGATTTCCTCCTGAGCCAAATGGTTATCTCCATATTGGACATGCAAAGGCTATATGTGTAGATTTCGGTATTGCAGAAAAGTTTGGTGGAAAATGCAACCTCAGAATGGATGATACCAACCCTTCAAAAGAAGATGTTGAATATGTTGAATCTATAAAAGAAGATATAAAATGGCTTGGTTTCAACTGGGATGGAGATGTAAAGTATGCATCAGATTACTATGAGAAATTTTACGAGTGTGCGGTAAAACTTATTAAAATGGGGCTTGCTTATGTTTGCGATCTCTCTCCAGAAGAAATGAGAGAATACAGAGGAACATTAAAAGAGCCGGGAAAAGAAAGTCCATATAGAAATAGAAGCATAGAAGAAAATCTAATCCTCTTTGAAAAAATGAGAGCAGGTGAATTCCCTGATGGTTCAAAGACTTTAAGAGCAAAGATAGATATGGCGTCAGGAAATATAAATATGAGAGACCCTGTTATCTATAGAATTATGAGAGTACCACATCATAGAACAGGAGATAAATGGTGTATATATCCAATGTATGACTTTGCTCATCCTCTATCTGATTATTTTGAAGGAATAACCCATTCTCTCTGTACTCTTGAATTTGAAGATCACAGACCTCTTTATGATTGGTTTTTAGAAAAATTATTTCCAGAACCAAGACCAAGACAGATAGAATTTGCCAGATTAAATATTACATATACAGTTTTATCTAAGAGGAAATTGCTTGCTCTTGTTGAAGAAGGGCATGTTGATGGGTGGGATGATCCAAGAATGCCAACTATCAGTGGTTTAAGAAGAAGAGGATACACTCCTGAAGCTATAAAGAATTTTGTGAAAATGGTTGGAGTAGCGAAGGCAAATAGCACTGTTGAATTATCAATGCTTGAATATGCAATTCGTGAAGATTTAAATAAAAGAGCTTTAAGAAGAATGGTAGTTATAAATCCTTTAAAGGTGATTATAGAAAATTATCCGGCTGATAAAGTAGAATATTTTGAAGCCGAAAATAATCCAGAAGACCCTTCGGCTGGAACAAGAAAGGTGGCTTTTTCACGAGAAATTTATATTGAAAAAGAAGACTTTATGGAAAATCCACCAAAAGACTATTTCAGGCTTTCTCCCGGAAAAGAAGTGAGACTCAAATATGCCTATTATATCACCTGTAAAGAGGTAGTAAAAGATAAAAATGGAGAAATAGTAGAACTGATTTGCACATACGATCCAGAATCAAGAGGAGGTGGAACTCCTGACGGCAGGTTGGTTAAAGGTACTTTACACTGGGTTTCAGTTAAGCATTCAGTTCCTTTAACTGTAAATCTTTATGATAAATTATTTTTAGTTCCTTCACCCGGTGAAGGAGATAAAGACTTCAGAGAAGAAATAAACAGGGAATCTCTTGTTGTAAAAGAAAATTGTTTTGGTGAAGAAATAATGAAAGAAGCGAAAGTTGGGGAAAATTATCAGTTTTTAAGACTTGGATATTTCTGTCTTGACTCAAAGGCAGCAAAAGAAGGAAAACTGATATTCAATAGAACTGTTACATTGAAAGATACTTGGGCAAAGATACAGAAGAAAGGGAAATAATCCCTTTGAATTTCTCTGAGTTTTTTGGACTGTCATTGCGAGCCTTCGTAGAAGGCAAAGCAATCTATAAAACACACAGGGATCAATTGGCAAAAGAAAGTAACCAAAAAGTTTTGGTGGTTTTTATAGCTTAAATTATAATAAAATTTAAATAAATAAAAAGTCATTAAATTTAACTGTGGAGGAATATAATGGAATACAAAGTAAAAGATATCAGTCTTGCTGAACTTGGTAGAAAAAAGATTGAAATAGCAGAAAGAGAAATGCCGGGGCTTATGAGTGTGAGAGCAAAATATTCAAAAGAAAAGCCACTTAAGGGTGTAAGAATTTCAGGTTCACTGCATATGACAATTGAAACTGCTGTTTTGATAGAGACACTTGCAGAACTTGGTGCAGATGTAAGATGGGCAAGTTGTAATATATTTTCCACACAGGATGAGGCTGCTGCTGCAATCGCCAAAAGAGGAATACCTGTCTTTGCCTGGAAAGGAGAGACACTGGAAGAATACTGGTGGTGCACAAAACAGGCTTTAACTTTTCCCGAGGGCAAAGGTCCAATGCAGGTAGTAGATGATGGTGGGGATGCTACTCTACTTATTCATCTTGGTTATAAAGCAGAAAATGACCCAAAAATTTTAGATGTAAAGCCAAAAAATAGAGAAGAAGAAATAATTTTTTCTCTCCTTAAAGAAACACTTAAAAATGAACCGGGTTTCTGGCATAATGTTGTTAAAGAGCTTAATGGTATCTCTGAAGAAACAACTACAGGTGTTAGAAGGCTTTATCAACTTATGGAAAAAGGTGAACTACTTGCTCCAGCTATTAACGTCAATGATTCGGTCACAAAATCAAAGTTTGATAATATATATGGATGTAGAGAATCTTTAATCGATGGTATAAAGAGAGCAACAGATGTTATGATAGCTGGAAAAGTTGCTGTTGTTTGTGGCTATGGAGATGTTGGTAAAGGTTCAGCTCAGGCATTAAGAGGTATGGGTGCAAGGGTAATAATCACGGAAATAGACCCAATCTGTGCATTGCAAGCAGCGATGGAGGGTTATCAAGTAACTACGGTTGAAGACACTCTCGGTATAGCTGATATTTATGTAACAGCTACTGGCAACTGTGATGTTATAAGGATTGAGCATATGGAAAAAATGAAGGATGGAGCTATTGTTTGCAACATAGGTCATTTTGATGATGAAATACAAGTTGATAAACTTAATAGTTATCCCGGAATAAAAAGAGAAACAATTAAACCCCAATATGACAAATATATCTTCCCTGATGGACATTGTATCTATCTTCTTGCAGAAGGAAGACTTGTTAACCTTGGCTGTGCTACAGGGCATCCATCGTTTGTAATGTCAAATTCATTTACGAATCAAGCTATGGCACAAATTGATCTCTGGAAAAATAGAGGAAAGTATAAAAAAGAGGTTTATAGACTTCCTAAACATCTTGATGAAGAGGTTGCAAGACTCCATCTTGAAAAGATAGGGGTAAAACTAACAAAGTTGACACAAAAGCAGGCAGATTATATAGGAGTTTCAGTAGAAGGTCCCTATAAACCAGAACATTATAGATATTAAAAAATAAAGGTATTTATAAAAATGGAAATGTATACTTCTGAAAAATTAATTTCCGAAAACATTGATAATAATTTTTCTTCTCGAAGATTAATTATATTAAACAAGGCAAAACTTATTGAGTTATTTTCTGAAATAGAAAATATAGAAAATTTAGATTTTGTCAGAAGTAAAATCCTTTTTTTGAGAGAGATTTTAACCAATCATAGAAAAGATGATATTGGCTTGTTAAATATTGATTCTGGCGGTGATACAATTTCACTGAGAAAGGATGTGATTATCGATGAGTTAAATCAAATAATAGAATCACACACACTTGAGAGAGCAAAATATTACTTAAAAAGATTAAAAGAAGGTTTTCAGAAGGTTAAAACAAATAAAATTAATGAAATCAATTTGTTAAGGTGGAAAGAATATGAGGAGATTATTACAGATAGTCTCTGGATACTTGATAAAAGAGATAACTCAGGGGCACACTTAGGATGGTATTGGGGAAATTTTATTCCTCAGATTCCACGTCAGATGATGTTAAGATATACAAAAAAAGGAGATTGGATTTTAGATCCGTTTCTTGGTAGTGGAACAACTTTGATTGAATGTAGAAGGTTGGGAAGGAATGGTATAGGAATAGAATTAAATCAGAATGTTGCCCAAGAAGCAAAAAAATTGATTGAAAAGGAAGAAAACAAGGAAAATGTAATTAGTGAAGTTATAATTGGAGATAGTAGAACAACAAATATTAAATCAGTTTTGGATAATTATAAGATTGAAAAAGTTCAACTGATTATTATGCATCCACCTTATCATGATATTATTAAGTTCTCAAACAATGAAAAAGATCTTTCAAACGCAAAAAGTGTAGAAGAATTTTTAAAGATGTTTGGTGAAATATTGGATAATACGGAACAATACTTGGAAAAAGAACGGTATTTAGTTTTAGTAATTGGCGATAAATATTCAGAAGGTGAATGGATACCTCTCGGATTTTATTGTATGCAGGAGGTATTGAAGAGGAATTATCTCTTAAAAAGTATAATTGTAAAAAATTTCGAGGAAACAAGAGGTAAAAGGAATCAAAAGGAATTATGGAGATATAGAGCTCTTGCTGGAGGTTTTTATATTTTCAAACATGAATATATAATATTATTTAAAAAAAAATAGGAGTTGAAATTTATGTCATTATTTAGTGAAAAAGAAGTGTTAAATTTAAAACTAAGTTGTATTCCACTCCCACAATTAAGAGAGTTGGCTTCTATTTTAAATTTACCAAAGAAAGGGTCAGCAACTGAAATTATTAAAGAAATATTGGATAGTCAAATAGCAAATAGTAAAATTGATAACTTCATTAAGAAAAAGTATGAAGAAAAAATAAAGGAAAGAAAATCAATTATTTCTGATGAAGACTTAAAGAATGAGTTGAATAAAGTCGAAAACTTTTCTTGGGGAGTAGTTCAAGGACAACTTGATCAAAAAATACAAGCTGAGTACGTAAGAAGAATAGTTAGATATAATGATTTAATAGATAGTGTAAAAGCAAAACTTCATAATGATGTAACAAACTATGTAGTTTGTAGTTGGTTTAACCACTGGACCACTGTATTAATTGAAGAACATATAAGTTTTCATAAAAAGGTGATACCTACAATTAAGAGTGTTAAAGGTATTGATTTTTTCTTTGATGGACAGCCATTCGACCTGAAAATAACTTATTTGCCAAAGGGAGTTGATCCAAAAAAGGTGGTTGAAAATCCTAAAGAACTTGTTGTATGGATGTACGAAAATCAAGGAGAACAAAGGTTTGGAGCTGATAATCGAATGTTTGTTGTTTTATTAGATATTAATAACCCAGCAAAAAGCTGGGAAATAAAAAGAGATTTTGATTTTGTATTTCAAGAGATTGATAAGTTTTTTGATAAAGAAAAAGTCTCAGAAGAAGATGAGATTGCTTTTAAATTTAAAAAGAAAACTTATACAGCAGTAACAAAAGTTTTATTAATAAAAAAATGATTTGTCAAAGAAAAGGAATAAACTTATGAAACCTTTTATCATTACTCTTGTGATACTTACAAATGTTCTTAAGTTTGAAGTTGTTTCCACAGAGAAAGACAGAGAAAAAGGTTTGATGAATCGAAAATCGTGGGGAAAGATTGATGGTATGCTTTTTATACATGAAAGGCCAGACGAAGTCTCATACTGGATGAAAAATACCTATCTTGATCTCTATATGATTTTCATTGATGAAAAGTTTAATGCAAAGGAAATCTATAGACCAGAAATTTTATCAACAAAAATAATATCTTCATCAAATACGAATATCAAATATGTTCTCGAATTAAAATCTTCATATTCAAATTTGATTGAGAAAGAAACTCTGAAAGAACTTTTGTATAAAATCAGCAACAAAATAGGAGGGCATTATGAATGATGAAATAAGGGTTTTAACAGAAAAAGCAGAAGAAAAAATAAAGGTTATAGAAAAAATAAAAAGTGAATTTGAAAAAGTAATAGTTGGACAGGAGCGACTCTTTTCAAGAATGATGTCTGCAATTCTTTCAGGTGGGCATATATTGCTTGAAGGTGTTCCAGGCCTTGCCAAAACACTTGCTATCAGAACAATGGCACAGATTCTTAATCTTGAGTTTAAGAGAATACAATTTACTCCGGATATGCTTCCTGCCGACATAAGAGGAACACTTATTTATAGACAATCAGATGGAAATTTTGAGGTTAAAAAAGGACCTATTTTTGCAAATTTTATACTTGCAGATGAAATAAATAGAGCCCCCTCAAAAGTTCAATCCGCTTTGCTTGAATCGATGCAGGAAAAAACAGTAACAATAGGAGATACTACTTATCCACTGCCTGAACCATTTTTTGTTATGGCAACTCAAAATCCAATAGAACAGGAAGGAACATATCCACTACCCGAAGCTCAAACTGATAGATTTTATATGAAAGTTTTGATTGATTATCCTTCACCAAAAGAAGAAAAAAGAATCATACATAGGATGAGCGGGCTTACCTATCCTCTTCCAAGACAGGTTGCTACAAAAGAAGATATTCTTGATTTACAGAGATTTGTAGAAGAAATCTATATTGACGAAAAGATTTATGACTATATTGTTAACCTTGTTTATGCAACAAGAACATACGAAAAAGGTCTTGTAAGATATGGAGCGTCACCAAGGGCGTCAATAAATTTTGTCAAAGCTGCTAAAGTTGAAGCATTTTTTGACGGAAGAGGCTATGTAATACCAGAGGATGTTAAAGCTGTGGCATATGATATTTTAAGACACAGGATTATAATATCCTTTGAGGCAGAAGCAGAAGAGATAACTCCAGAAAAAATTATAGAAGATATACTTAATAAGATAGAAATACCTTAAAAATTTTCTTTGCAATTTTTTATATTCTATCTCTTTTTTAAACCTTTTTGCATATTTACATCATTTATCACTTTGTATTAAATAATAATAAATCGGGGCACCTAAATACGGAAGTAAAAGAATCAATATTGCCCATATAAATTTATAAGTAAGTTTTAAAGTTGAAAATTTTAAAAGATCCCAGAAACTTAACAAAGTTGATAAAAATACAAACAAAGCAACTATGAGCAAGAAATTTTTATCACAAAGATTATAAATATAAATTAAGAAAAAAAAGCTGAAATTCAGTGCTAAAGAGTGAATTAAATCAAAAAATATAATTTTTAAAGGTTTAAAACTTTTCCCATCTTTTGTTAAAAAGAAAAAAATGAACATAGAAACAAAATTGAACACAAGCATTAAAATTAGGTTTTCCAGCTTTTCCGAAACTTTACATCTATTGTTCATTAAAATCCACACAACACCAAGAATAAAATTACCAATAAGAATATAAATTAGAATATCAGAATAAAGATTAATCATATTTGAACCAATATTAAATTTTTTAAATAAAAGCATAAAAAAATTTAATATCAGAAAAGAATATAAAATTTGTAAAATTCTTTCAAACACTTTTTCAATAGTCATATCAATCCTCCTAAAATCTCGTTTTTTATTTTTTCTGAAATAAACTTCTATAGTCTTTAATATAATCTCTTGTTAAATAATTATCTCTATTTTTAATTTCTCTCACTTCTAGAATTTCATATTGATATTTAAAAATACCAAAAGAAATCCCAATAAAACTAACAGTATCAATTTTAAATTCTTGCTTAATTGAGAGAAAAGAAAAATCTATAAAAGGCAAAGAAACTGCAAAATCTTCATTTTTCTTTCCTACAAGTTCATTTTCACTCAAAGATGATACATTTCAATTAACGACTAAATTCGCTTCTGCCCTTATAAATAAACCTTTAAACCTAGATTTTATTATTACTTCAACCATTTTTTCACCTTTTTCAATAATTCCTTTTTCTATTCCAATTCCATAAAATAAACCAGCCGATGCACCAATTTTGAAAGAAGGATCTAAATCTTTCATTAAATTCCATTCTTCGTTGTTGTTTAATGGGTTGGGATTTTCTAAAAAGTGTCTGTTTCTCTGCTCTCTCCTCTCCCATTCCTCCCCAATCCACCTGCTCCTCTCAATTTCTTTCTGCGTGGCAGACCTATTGAACTCATCCATATCCATATTATCAAATGAGAGGTTTATCACCTCTCCGGGTCTGATATAGTTCTCCCGTCCAACAAGCTGCTTGTTTAACTTGAGCAATTCTTTTATGCTTATACCTGTAGCCTTGCTTATAGCCCAAAGCGTATCCCCCTTCTTAACCTCATACACCCCAGAAAGTTGCTTTGTTTCATTAGCATTGGTAACACTTCTTTCCAGTGCTTCCATACTCTGCCATTCTATATACCTTTCATCAAAATACGCCTTCTGCTCCCCAGTCATTACTGGTGCAACCTTAGAGTGCATCTCATCTCGTCTTGCAGCCCACTCAAGTAGCTCTATTTCATCCTTCGTCGGACTGCTGCTGCCGTAGCCGGCATACTTCTTACTCATCTCCCTCAAGAGTTTTTCCAGCTTTTTCCTCTGCTTGCTTTCATCTACCGCCATCTCTGCCTGCTCTTGCAGTTGCTGTTGTCCCTGAGACGGCACACTCTGGCTCCTGCCTCCGATATCAAGCCCCAGTTATCCACTTTCAATGTTTTGACAAAGCCTTTTTTATTCTACTATCCTCTTCAACACTACTCCATCATCCCAGAACATCAAGTAGTCTGTTCCGGGGATAACAAAAACGTCTTTCTTCTGTCTATCTGGTTCTCCATATT
>JBBFLL010000039.1:0-8496 GCA_037479045.1 Brevinematales bacterium
GAGGTTTTTTAAGCAAAAAAACTCAAGCTACTTTATATTTTTTTCTAATAGAGCCTGCATAATATTTTTTAAAACTATAAAATATTATGTTTTCACACAGTCTGTATGCCAGACTTCGCTATTGGCGGTATGCCTACAATAGTACTTGTTGTCGGCGATTCCTTCGCCTTTTCTCCCTGTCATTGCGAGCGAAGCGAAGCAATCTCACCACTGACACTGCCTCTGGCAGTGTCTGGCTAATTCAACACTCCTCTGCCGGGGAAGTAGTTGCGGAGATTTTTCCTATATCCTGTAGCACAATCGGTGAAAACTTGACATCCTGTATTTGGTAGCTCAATCGTTCGACAGAATTTTATCAGCCGTGCTGATAGAAAATTAAAATAAGCAAAACGCACGGTAACCACTGATAAAATTCTGCCTCACTCATAGCCAAAAACAACAATTTCACCTCAGCGGCAATCGTCCTGATTGCCTCAGTAAAGCAATAGGATATAGGAAAAATCCCCGCTTACATAGTAGAAACCCGGCAGAGGTTTAAAACAAACAAAAAAATCAAACTTTCCTACTACCCTTTTTTTACTTTAGACTTCGCTTTTTCCATCATAAACTTATTACATCAATTTATTTTCATTATCTTCTATTATTCTTCCATCCTGTAATTTTACGAGTCTTCTTGCGTGTTTCATAACTCTCGGGTCGTGGGTTGAGAAAATGAATGTCACTCCTTCTTTCTCATTCATTTCCTTCATAAGATTGATAATTGCTTCACCATTCGTGGAGTCAAGATTCGCTGTTGGCTCATCCGCTAAAATTACCTTCGGGTTTTTAACTAATGCCCTTGCTATTGACACCCTCTGCTGTTGCCCACCCGAAAGTTCAAGAGGCCTGCGGTGTTCAAAACCAGTAAGCCCTACTTTTTCAAGCACACTGTAAACCATTTCTTTGATTCTTGTATCAGAGTATTTTTTCAGTAATTTCAATGGCAACTCCACATTTTCATAAACCGTAAGAACTGGAATAAGATTGTAGGTCTGAAAAATAAAGCCGTAATATTCTCTTCGGAGATAAGCAAGCTCTTTTGAAGATTTTTTAGTAATAGGAGTATCTTCAAGATATATTTCTCCACCTGTTGCATTGTCAATGCAGCCTATGATATTGAGTAATGTTGTCTTACCCGAACCAGAAGGCCCACAAAAAGCAAGAAATTCACCTTTATCTACATTAAGACTTATATCATAAAGTGCCTGAAAATCTACCTTTCCAGTGTGATAGATTTTGTTGATGTTTTCAATTTTGAGTAGCATATTGGCCTCCTTTATCAGATGATTGTGTAATACACAATCATCTGATATATTATACTTTATACTGACCGTTCAGTCAATAGAAAAATGAAAAATTTTCTTCGTAAAAAAGTTGACATACCCCCCTTCCAAAGAAGGGGGGTTTTTTGTTTTTAAATTATTTTTAACTCTTTTTACTGACAAAATATCATAACTTGTTATCTATCTTGACATTTTTATAATCCTGAAATATTATATTTTAGGAGTGAATACTTTGTTTAGATTCAGTTTCTCTGTTAGAGCAATAGATTTAAAAATTACAAATGAAGAATTAAAGGTTTTTCTTGAGGATGGTAGAAGTATTTCTGTTCCACTTGAATGGTTTCCAAAACTCAGAGATGCTAAAGTAGAAGATTTGAACGATTGGGAGTTTATAGGTGGCGGAATTGGCATACACTGGAAAAAACTTGATGAGGATATTTCTGTAAGAGGGTTGTTAGAGGTAGAATAATGGAAAACTATATGGATAAAAAAACATTAAAAGTTATTCTGGGAATTCAAAAAAACGAAATTACCGAATACCTTGTTTATAAAAAACTTGCAACCTTAATGAAGGGTGAAAATGCAAAGATTCTTAAC
Source organism: Brevinematales bacterium (assembly GCA_037479045.1). Classification (GTDB taxonomy): domain Bacteria; phylum Spirochaetota; class Brevinematia; order Brevinematales; family JAOACQ01; genus JAOACQ01. Next base: position 1,920 of record JBBFLL010000039.1, read on the forward strand.
GAAATAGCCGAAGCGGAAAAATCACATGCCTTATACTGGCAAAAAAAGACAAAAGTTGAAGTAAAACCCGACCTGCTTAAGGTTTTTTGGAGAGTCTTTATAGCAAGAGTTTTTGGCCTCACATTTATGTTAAAACTGATGGAGAAAAACGAAGGCACTGGCTCAAAAATATACTTAAAACTCGCAGAGAAATTTCCCGAAGCCAAGAAAATAAGCGATGAAGAGGCAGAACACGAAAAAGAGCTTATAAATATGCTTGATGAAGAAAAATTAAAATATGTTGGCTCAATCGTTCTTGGGTTGAACGATGCACTTGTAGAGCTTACAGGAGCTTTGGCTGGCTTTACGCTTGCATTAAGTGATTCAAGACTCATTTCCATAGCCGGGCTTGTGACAGGAGTGTCAGCTTCTTTCTCTATGGCTGCCTCAAACTATCTTGCTTCAAAAGCCGATGGAGAGCCACATCCCTTGAAGTCAGCTATTTATACTGGAACGGCTTACATTATCACAGTTTTGCTTATGATTCTGCCTTATCTACTGTTAAACAATAGATTCTTAAGCCTTGCTATTATGCTTTTTATCGTCATACTTATAATCTTTCTCTTTAACTACTACATATCCATCGCCAAAGATTTAAACTTCAAACGCCGCTTTTTTGAGATGTGTTTCATCAGTCTTGGTGTTGCCGCCCTATCCTTCTCCTTGGGCTGGGTGCTCAAGATATTCTTTGGTGTGGAAGGGTGAGGTATGAATAACAAGAAAAAATACCTTAATTTACTCTCATGTTGGCATAAGTTGGAACATTTTACTCCAGCTATTGTTCCTCCAGCTAAAGATATTTTTGATTTTGCTGCCTTGTTTAAAAAATACGAAAAAGAACCTTGGAATGTTCCTTTAAGGTCAAAAGACAAGCAAAAAAGTTTAGAATATACTGTCTTTTTGGGAGTTTTTCAATTATCAATTGTTAATGATTTTGTTAAAAAATTTTTTGGTGACAAATCTGAGGACTATAATTTTAGGTCATCTAAAATATGTTTTGCATCAATAAAATTGGATGAAAACGGTAAATATTTAGATGGCTCTTTTGGCTTATCAACTTTACCATGGGCATTAACGCAATTAAAAAATAACAAAATTAATGATAATTCTTGGGCTGAAGAATGGGAGAAAATTTTAGACGGTTTAACCAAGTATATTGATTTAAATTTTAAAGAGCAAATAACCAACGAAAAAAATGAGATTATAAAAATATCTAAGGTGTTATCAAAAGATATGTTAATAAGTTTTCAAAAAGAAATAGAGAAAAGTTATAAATGGCAAGATTTTGAAAGAAATTTGAACATCTGTAATAACAAGAAAATATACGTAAAAATATCTGAAAAATTTAAAAGCCAGAAGAATGAAACTGAACCTGAAATTTTAAATAGTTTTTATGTGAAAGACTTAGAAAAAATAATTTCTTGTTTGAAAAAGAAAATAAAAATACCTAAAGTACTGAAATTATATTTAAACGGAAGTTTAAATATTTTTTCAAAAAACAAACGAAAGGATGTAAGAAAAAATGTTAATATTTTAAAGTCAAGTTTAATTCCTAAAAATTATCCTGATGGATGTTGGCCTTCGGATTTCAAGCTAAATTTAATGCAGCAATTTTCAATAAATACAATTATAAACAATCTAATGAAACATAATCAATCTGGTATATTTTCTGTTAATGGACCTCCTGGAACAGGCAAAACTACATTATTAAGAGATCTTATTGCAGCAATTATAGTTAACAGGGCTAAAAAACTTTGCAAAATAAAGATACCATCAGAAGCATTTAAAGAAACTGGTAAAATGAATATAGAAACGGGAAATAATGAATATAATTTTAATATCTATAAACCTGTAAATTTTATTTCTGACGGAGGTATTCTTATTGCTTCATCCAATAATAATGCAGTTGAAAATATAACTAAAGAATTACCTTTGATTAATGAAGTGGGCAAAAGTTATCAGAATATTTCATATTTTGAAGAAGTTGCTAAGAAATGCTTAAGTACAGATTATTGGGGAATTGTTGCTGCAGTATTAGGCAAAAAAGAAAATAGAAATCAGTTAGTGAGTAATTTATGGTTTGATAATGCTAACAATAGTAATAACAAAATTACTTTAAAAAATTTTCTGAAAGAAAACAAAAAAAATAATAATGATGATTGGAAAAAAATAAAAGAAGATTTTTATTCCAAGTTAAAAGAAATAAAAGAAGAAAAAAGACGGCTTGAAAAAATAAGAAAGATTGAAAACAAACTAAATTTACTTTATTGGTTTAATAAATTGGGCTGTTTTTTGAGTAAAAATGAAATAGAAAAAATTAAAAGAGAATTAGGTTCTAATAATTATGCAGATGAAAATTTCTGGAATAAAATAGAAACAAAAGAAACTCAAGAAGCTTGTCCGTGGTATTCCGATAGTTTGAGGAAGTTAAACTCGGAATTATTTATTCTTGCTTTAAAACTACATGAAACATTTATTTTAAGTGCAAATTCAAAAAATGGCTTAATTACTACTACATTAGCTGCTTTTTTTGAATATTTGAAGGGTGAAAAACAATGTTCAGAAGAAGAAGTCAAAGCAATGTGGGATACATTTTTTCTTGTTTTTCCAGTAGTTTCTTCCACATTCGCTTCTATTCAGAGTATGTTAAAAGATATGAGAGAAGAAAGTATACCTTGGTTATTTATCGATGAAGCTGGACAGGCTGTCCCACAATCCGCAGTAGGAGCTATCTGGCGTTCAAAAAGAGTTTGTGTAGTTGGAGATCCTTATCAGATAGAGCCTGTAGTAACTATACCAGAAACTATTGTTAATAATATAGGCAAATACTTTATTCTCAACCAAGAAAATTTGAGCTCAGAATTATCAGTTCAATCAATGGCAGATAGGATTAATCCTATAGGCACCTATATGAAAGACAATGAGTGGATAGGTATACCTCTGAGAGTACATAAAAGATGCATTGATCCAATGTTTAGTATAGCCAATAAAATAGCATATAATGGATTTATGTTTTGTTCTACTCCTATACCAGATGAGGTTAACGTACAATTTAACACAGATTTTCTTGATTGTAAAGGTAATATAAAAGGCCGACATTTTGTTCCGGCTCAAGCAATAGAAGTAAAAACAATTTTGATAAATGAAATAAAAACATTAAAAAATCTGCCTGACATTTTTATTATTTCACCATTTGTTGAAGTAGCTAAAAAATTAAAAGAGTATTTATTTAAACCACTAAAAAAAGGACTACAAAAATACTCCCAACATAATTTTAAATTGGGTGAGTGGTTGAATACTCATATTGGTACTATTCACACTTTTCAGGGAAAGCAAGCCGAAGGTGTAATATTATGTCTAGGTTTAGATAATACATGCGAAGGAGCAGCAAATTGGGCATCAAGAAAGCCAAACTTATTGAATGTTGCACTTACAAGAGCAAAGTACAGATTTGTGGCGATAGGTGATCAAGATATTTGGTTGAATAAAAATTATTTTGAAAAGTTAAAAGAACTAAAATAATAAATAGGTAAAAATCTCAACTCATTATATTTTTTATAGAAATATCTTTTTAAATTGGCCTTTTTTATTATTGACTAAACTTAGCTTTTTTTTAATACTTCAAGTTACATTTTTAAACCTCCTCCCTTCTCAATAGTTCTTTCTTGAAAAAATGATTTTTTCATTTCAGCTATTTTATCTATTTCGCCTTTTATTCTTTCTACTTCCATTTCTGCTTCAGATAAGGTATTAAAAGTTTTCGTAGAAGAAACAGGAGAACTAGATACTAATTCATAATGAATTTCTTCTGTTTTTTCATTTTTAATTTCAAAGATTTCAATAGCTGTGCCTTTGTAATCGATGTGCTTAATTTTTGTTCTTTTTTCCATTTTTAAAAACCTCCTTTTAATTAAAGTTTTGCAAACCATATATATAATTCTTTCTTACCTTTACATATCTTAATTGTTGGGGTCTAAATCAAAATAAAATTCTAAAAATTAATTATTCTAAGAACAAAATAATCTTTTCTAAGTGGGCTTTCCTCCAGACATTTGATATTACAAAATCAAAGTCAACTTTGCAATATCTCGTTACCTGAAGTTGTCCCACACCCCACCTCTTTCCACTACTTTTACCACATACATTCTAACAAACATAGCAAGAATGTCAAATTTTAAAACATCTAACAAAGGCCAAAAAAAATTATTAATCTTGAGTATAACTTAACGAATCGTATCTTTACAAATAGCCACAATCTTTCATCCACACCTGAATCTTTACTCTCTTGCCTGAAAAATTTCTCTTGTGGTGGTTATGAGTAGATTTAAAAGTGTATTCCGATATCAAGGAATTTCTCTTCATTCCTTCAACTGAAGGTAGGTCATTCTTGCTATTCTTTACAATTTCCCTTCAATTCTCAAATCCACCCCAAAATTCCCGATTTTATCACGAGAAAATTCCATCTCATTAAAACCAGTCGGGAAATAGGTAAGCACCGTAAAATTAAGTCCATCCGAAAGAGAATAAGTTAATGATGGAACAAATACCACACTACTGTCAATAATGTTATAAAATCCATCAAGTGATACACTGAAGAATTCATTATGTGTATAAGTAATATTGCCGTAAATATAATATTTTGCTACTAAAAATTTGTCCAGGTTAAGATTTTTATCATAGTCGTTTGTTGAAGTTGCTCCTTTTTCGGCATAGTAAAACACAAGTGTTGTAAACAATTTTCCATCAAGAAAGCTATAATCTATACCAATATTTGCCTCATTCCAGTTGTTTGTAAGATTATCATCAAAATGATATGCATATCCCCCCTGAATTCCCAATTCAAGGTCGCCCTTGAAGTAGAGACCAGCCTTGTTTGTGTCTTTCGATTGCCTCTGTGCAACAGCACCAAAAGAAAAACTACCAATATGGCTATAAATACTGCCTCCATATACAGGAATGCTCTCCTCTCCAGTCATAGAGAGATAGCCCTTGAATCCAGAAAGCTCCCAGAATGTTGATTGATATTCAAGTGCAAAGATGCCATTTTTGTCAGCCTTAAGGTCTGAGATTGAAAAATTTTTGTCAAACTCAAGTGGATTAAAAACACCCGGATTGCCAAAGTTTATATAGGTCTTGCCAAGAGTCCACATTCCCACTGGAGAATCATAACGCACAAAAGCCCTCTTTAAGTCAATTGTGTAGTTTAAAGTGAGGTTAGTAGAAATTTCCGAAGGAAAGCCTATTGCTACAAACTCCTGTGGTAGTTTTATGTTTACTGGAAATTTTGAGGCTTCACCATAGAGTAGATAAAGCCTTGCGTCAAGGTAGAATCTCCATTCTTCAGATTTTTTTGACAAAATAAGCCTGTTTTCAACAATATCGCTGAAATAGAAATTGTTGGTTCTGTTTATCCATAAGGCATCATTCCTGAATAAACCATTTAATTCAATTTCAGCAAAGAATATAGAAGGAATGAGTAAGAATAAAAGCATTAATCTTATCTTCATAACAACCTCCATACGATGGAGGTAGGGTATTTCATGAAATACCCTACCTCTTCAAATTCTGTAGAGAAAAAATATTTTTTGAAACCTCAACATCAAATTCGAGTTCCATAAATTCTACTGTCGTAAGAGAATCCGCTGTTTTCATATCTTTAACTGTAATCTTTACGGGATACCATCGTCCATTAAAATTTTTGAAATCAGACTGACTCATTTTTTTTAGTAATCTCCCGCTTTTAGCAAAAAGTTCAATTTCTAAAGCTACAAATTTTTCTTTGTCCACTGCTATAAGCTGTCTATGGTAAGTTATGTCCTTCTTTTCTGGTTTTGCAACGAATTCAACCAGATGACAGGAAATTCCAGAGATATTTGTTTCTCCGATAAGCTTTATGTCATATCTACTTTTGTAATCCTCATCGCTTAATAGATCTTCATAAGAGACATCACTGCCCATCATTCCCTGTCTTAACATATGCCCAGAAATTTTCATAATATCGTCCGCATCAGGAAAGTAAATCCAAAGTTCTTTGTCAATCCTTAAGTATTTAACACCTTTGTCTTCTGGATTTGTGAATTCTACAAAAAACTTATTTTTCTCCTTCACACCCCACATTTTCATTGTCTTTGTAAGTTTTTTTCCACTCTTTTGAATAACCATTCTTGCAGTCGCTCTCTGGCTTTCAAAAACCTCGTTTCGTTCAAGTCGTTTAACTATTTCATCAATAGTAATAGGGTAAAGCGGAACGCTGAAGATTAAAAATAACAATAATAATTTCATACTCATCTCCTCCTTTTCAAGTTCGCATTGTCAAAAGTTTTTCTACCGAAAACTTTGTAATTATTTTTTAAAAATATAATTAGTTTAAAACTTGCCTACCTTTCCCTAAAAAAAGGAAAACTTTTTAAAGAAAAAAATTGTCAAAAACCTTTTATCTTCACCTTTTCTTTTGTCAATCGTGAGGCTGTCCAATAACTTGGCTAAAGAGAAGAAAAATGATATAATATTTGTAAATAAAGGATGGAGATAAACTATG
>JBBFLL010000040.1:0-8097 GCA_037479045.1 Brevinematales bacterium
TACCCTTTTTTGTTGATTTTCCTTATCCATTATTATATCCTATTTATACATTTTTGTGGAGTTTTCACACAGTCTGGGCGTTTCTACGCCAGACTAGCTATTGGCGGTAGAATCCACATTGCTTGCGGATGGCGACACCTTCAACTCTTAGATTGAAAAAATCCATTCACTTCAAACAAAACCTTTCGTAAATACAAATATTATCAACAGAAAAAACTATATAATTCCTATTTATTTAATAGAAATATTATAGAAAGATTGATTGAGTTCGTCAAGAGAAAGGGTTAGTTGAAAATAAACTAAAATAAACTTTTCTAAACTTAGATTTCCCTTATTGAATTAGCATAATATCGTTTTCACTCAAAAAAGGAACTTCTAATCTTTATGGCACCTAAATCAATCAATGTTTCATTAGTGGATAAATAAAACACATAAAAATTTCCAAAAATTTCTTTATCAGGTAATATAGTTGTTGAGTCAGTTATTGTGAGATAATAGATATTTTTATCTGAATTAATCTCAAAAGAAATTGTGGATTTTATAATTTTAACAGCTCCAATATTCTTTATCTTATAGTCAATCTTACATTTTTTACCTTCAATGGTTTCAACTTCATTGAAATTTATAACTGAAACCTCCCCTTTTGGTTTCCAACCTTCGCCAGTTTCACAAGAGAAAAGCAAAACTAAAATTATGACCAGAAAAAATTCCTTAACTATATTCACAATTAATTTACTCTTATATCTCATGTTTTCAATCCTCCTTTTATCATAAGTTTTTGTTTCATTTAGATAAAAACTAATCACAATTTGCCTGAATTTTCCAGGCAAACAAATTATATTCATATATTGACTTCAGATAATTCACCTCTGCCTCTATGATCTTTGTCTTCGATTCTAATAAATCCAACGCAGTTTTTTTCCCATTTTCAAATAAAATCCTATCCTTCTCGTAGTTGAGTTTTGCAAGTTCTATCATATTGGAAGCTGAAAAAATTCCTAATTCAAGCTCTTCAAACTTTTCTTTTATTCTAATAAACTCACTTCTGTATTCTAACATTTGTGCCTCAAGCTCTTCGACTTCTTTTTTGTAATTTAAAATTATCTCTTTTGTATGTATATTTTTATTATTGTTATCAAATAATTTTATCTTACCACCTAAAGATTTTCTATCATAATAGTAAGGTTGAGAAAGATAATCTAAAAAAGTAAGCTTTCCGGTATCAATTGTGGTCTCGTTATATGGAATAAAATCTTTTCTATAATTAGGTGTTACCTCAAAACTCAACCAATCAAACAAAGGAAAATAAACTTTAACACCAAAATAGAAATAATTTTCCCTTTGTCTGGTAGAATAGTCAGTAAAATATCTTTGGCCTGTCAGGTTGAAGAAAAAATTGACCTGCCAATCAAGTGAAGATATATATTTTAAAAGCTGATAATTTTTGAAACTTATACTTTTATTAATGTAATCAATTCTTAAATCATTTGTATAGTCTAAAAATTTTTCCTCCTTGATCAATATTCCATATACTTCAATTTCATCATAATTTATTTTCAAGTAGTTTTTCAGTAATTCTAATCTTTCTACAAAAGAATTAAAAGCGCTTTTGTAATTAAGCACAGAAAAATTATAATAATATTCTGTAGTCTTAAAGGACAAAAAATCTGAAAGCCCCTCTTTATATAATGTTTCTATTTTATTTTTTTCTGAAAGTGCCTTTTCTACTTCATTACTTCTTAACTCAACAATGTTTTTGTAAAGTAATACATCGTAAAAATATGCTTTTGTTTTATACTCTATTTCCCTCCTTTTTTGTTCAAATTCAAGTCTTAATAAATCTACTTTTACCTGTTCCGCTTTAGTCTCAAAAAATCTATATCCAGAATCATAAATAGAATAATTTATCTCTAAGCTTGAAAGCATGTTGTAAGTATTACTGTTTATAGTGTAAAAGGCTTCTTTGCTATTTTCTACGCCAACTAAGACAACTGGAAAAAAGTTTAAAAATTTACTTTTCACTACTTTTGATTGAAGTTCTATCTGATTTGATAATATTTTCAGTTCTTCTCTATTCTCTAGAGCTATTTTAATTGCTGTATCTATATCAAGGCTATAAAATTTCAAAGATAAGAAAGTAAGAATAGTAATAAATAAAATTAACCTACTCATCTTCATTAATCCCGAGGAGAAATTCATACAGTGGTCTTTTACGAGTAATAATTTTTGCCTTTAATGTCATGCCATAAGAAAGAGATTTTTCAATCCATTTTCCATCAACTTTTACTTTCACTGTCCCACTTTTCAATCTTACTTTTCCTAAGAATACCCCACTTACTGCATTTGGAGAAAGATAAAACAATACACCTTCTAAGCCTCTGTATCTTTCTTTTGGAAAAGCTGCAGGATATATTATAACTTTCTGATTGGTTCTCACTTTTGAGGCGGACTTTTCCGGTATGAATAGTTTTGCTATCACTTTTTCATCCGGTAAAATTTCAAAGATTTTCTCCCCTTTGAATGTTTCATATCCCTTTACATACTTGTCATCATCAAAAATGACTATACCTTCTATTGGGGAAATAACAGAGGTATTTGAAAGAAAGTCAAGTATAACATCCCTTTCTAATATAATGCTTTCAATCCTCTTTATGGTATTGATAAGCTCATTGGAAAGCTGAATTAATTTATACATACTGAGCTTTGCCAGTTCAAAAGAATTTTTAGCAAGTTCATATTCCTCAAAAGAACATAGTCCCTTTTCATAGAGTTTGGTTTTTTGAATAAATTCTCTTTCTTTTTGTCTGTATTCTATTTTCCACTCAATAATAAAACTTTTAATCTGTATCTCCGTAGAAATTAGCTGGTTAGAAGCAACAATCATATTTTCATTTTGCTTGATAAAGGATGAATAAATCTCATTAGAATTGAATATCAAAAGCGGCTGCCCCTGCTTAACTTTACTACCATTTTGGACAAATACCTCTGAAATCTGTGCATTAACTTTGCTAAATATTTGAATTTTATTGGGTTGTTCAAAGTAACCTTCACACTTTACTCCATCTGGGAACCTTACAAAAAAAATAACTATCAAGCAACATACCACTGGAAGAAGTCCTATTCTTGAAATAATTATAATTACCTTAATCAAAGAAATTTTCCTGTACTTCTCGATTTTTTTAAGTATTTCTATACTTTCGAGTTCTCTAAAAATCATAAAAATTTCCCTTATTATATACAAATTAAATTCGTGCAGTTTGATAAAGTGCATAGTAATAGCCTTTTTTCTTAATCAATTCATTGTGTGAGCCAGATTCTAAAATACTTCCCTTATCAAGATATAGAATTTTCGTTGCATTCTTAATAGTTGATAATCTATGTGCAATAATAAATACAATTCTACCCTTATAGAGTTTTTCAAGTGATTCCTGAATTAATTCCTCTGAAATCATATCCAAAGCAGATGTTGGTTCATCTAAAATAATTACTGGATAGTTAAAAAGAAAAAGCCTAGCGATATTTAATCTCTGTTGCTCCCCTTTCGACATCTGAATACCTCCTGTGCCTATGATGGTATCAAGTCCATGAGAGGAATTTATTAAAAAATTTTCCAATTTTGCCTTTTCTAGAGCTATTAAAATTTCATCATCTGAAAATCCCTTTTTTCGTAGAGTAATGTTTTCCCTAAGAGAGCCAGAAAAAACAAAAGGTTCCTGAGGGCATATTCCTATATTAGAGCGAAGAGTATAAGTATCCCATTTTTCAATAGGTTCACCATCTATATAAATACTGCCTTTCGAAGGTTTATAAAATTTCAAAAGGAGATAAATTAATGTAGTTTTTCCAACTCCTGATGGTCCAACTATTGCAGTTACTTCATTTTTAACCGAGGTGAAAGAAATGTCATTCAATAAACACTGATCTGGAGAATATGAAAACCCAACATTTTTGAATTCAATTTTATATATAGACTTAATGTCATCTTTGTAATTTTGCAAAGAAAATACTTTTATTTCTGGTTGAATACGCAATACCTCATTAAGACGATCAATGGCATTAATGTGTAAATGAAGTGTCGAGAATCTTGATAAAATATTATTCAAAGGGCCTATAACATAACCAGTTAAACTAAAAAAACCCATATAAGCACCGAGCGTCATATTTCCATTTATTACTTCATTTATGCCAACAAATATAAGGAGTGAGTTAAAAATTTGAGGTATTACTCCAACGCTTATGGATAAAATATTGTTCATAGTTTTACTGTAAATTGCAAGTTCTCTGCTCTTTAAGTAAAAATACTTTAGTCTCCGAAAAAAATTATTTTCCATTGTGTATACTTTTATTGATTGGATAGAATTAAAAGATACATATATTTCACTGTCTATAATGCACTGCATTTTCCAATTAGCATCTTCAATTTTTTTATTCCATTTTGAAATTTCTTGATTGATAAAAAAAATAATTGGGGAAGGTAACAATGTTATTAATGCCAATTTCCAGTTCCAGAAAAAAATAACTATTATAAATATAATAAAATTAAACAAATCCCAAATAAAGTCTCTTAAATTTCTAAAAATGAAAGTTATTATATAGCTATCTCCAATTCTCTGACAAACTTCGCCAATCGGAGTTTTATTGAAGAAAGAAATAGGTAGTTTTGAAAATACTTTAATTATTTCTAATTTTGTCTCAGTATCAAGAATACTATCCATAAAGGTAAGTATTAAATCTCTTATCATACTAAAAAATGCGATTATCAAATTAATAAAAATCATTACAAAAAGTATAATCAACAAGAGATTTTTTTCTCCTTCTATCAATATCTTATCAAAAATAAACTTCTGAAAAAATGGGGTACTCATATTTAAAATAGAAATGATGCCACAGATTATTAAAGTTATAAAAAGATACCCCGTAAAAGGTTTAACATAAGAAGAATAAGGTCTTGAAAATGTAATTATTTTTTTAAAAATTTCTTTCATAATCTAAAAGTGTTTTTTTAATAAATTTTTTGTCTGTTCAGCAATACTAATCCACGAGAATTTTTCAATAAAGTCTCTTCTAAAATTATCATCAATCCGGATTATTTCCTTGTTTTTATAAATATTCCACATTATTTCTCTCAGGTTATCTTTATCAGGCTGATCTACAGAAAAATGAGCTATACTCCATTTATCATTTGGTAAAATTTCTTTTAAAATAGCAGGATATTTTTGGTGTTTAATCGAAAAACATTTATTTTGAGGAAAATAACCTTCATATCGATTTTCATAAAGAATAACAGGTTTTTTACCGAGTCCTACAGACATTAGGACAAAAGGAGAAATTTTTAATGTAGAGTTAATATTTATATAACAATCAGAATTAATCAATTCTCTCAAAATGTTTTCTTCAGAAAAACTAATTTTTTTTATTTCTATATTTTTTAAATCATTATAGTTTTTCTTTAAACTTAAAAGATAGTTATCAAATAAAAGTTTTACTGTGGATATCCAGTTTCGTTGATCAAATTTAATTGCCTCTGAGTTAAAATAGTCTTCATATTCAAATGTTTTGTTACCTGAATAAATAATTCTCAACTTCACTCTATCATTTCGATAAAATAATTCATAAAAAACTTCAAGAACCATATCAAGATTTGAGTAAGTATCAGTAAAAAAATCTGCCCACAAAAATGTAAAAGTAGAGGAACTCTCTTCTTTTTTTTGTGAAAATTTATTAATGAGTTTAGAATCTATTCCGACGGGCAAGAAATCAAGCTTAAAATTCATTTTTTCATATAAATTTCTCTCACTAGATTTCATATAGAATAAATGGGTATAATTTTGTCCTATTTCTGTCCACAAAAGCTTTACCTGATTATAAAAGCTTGTTTCTATCCAAAAAATTCTATTTTCAGAAACTCCCTCAAATCTAGAAATAAAAGGTTCCATAAAAGTTGGAATCCTATCTCTCAATATTTCCAATTCATGATTTATTAACGTATTTAAAATTTCATTCCTTTCATATTTAAGAGAAATAAGCAAATCCCTTGGAATTTCTTTTTTATTTCTATGAAAAAAAGAAATACCAACTTTAAATTTTATATTATGTAAAGCGATAGCAAGATTGTAATAATAATAACTTGTAAGGTCATTTGAGGTTCCTCTTAGAAAAAATAGAACCATTTCATTATCTTTAGGTATTTTGCTGACATTAAATTCTTTTAATACACCACTTTTATTTAACAATAAAACATTTTTTGCTACTCTTGAAGCCTCTTTTAGTATAAGCAAGTACAAACCCTCATTGATCTTACAATAATCTTCGTTTACAATTGCATTTTCGAATTGTTTATCTTTATAGAAAGTTTTTCTTATTCCAAGAAGATTTATTATCTTTGAATGATGGGAATTATTCATTGAAGGTGTGAGAGAAATCTTGACTTTTTCAGAATTAATAAGAAGAAAATCATCAATACCAAATAAAATAGTATCACCTGAAATTAAATCAAGCACTTTTTTTTAACTTCGTGAATTACAAAATCTACTTTTTTTACTGTATTATAAAGAAGAATATACCTTTCAGTAGAAAGACACCCATCTTTTGTATAAAGTTCTACTTTCCAGTTTTTGTATTTTTCATACATTATTTGATGATTTTTTTCCAATTGTTTTATTCTTTCCTTCCATCTTTCAGAATGATGTAGGTGATAAAAGCGTAAGTCTTTCTCAACTTTAATGTTAGCTCCAAGTAAACTTAATCTGTAACCCAGATCAATATCTTCTACCCCCCAGTTTTTACCCATTTCTTCCTCAAACCCACCGGCATCGAAAAATAAATTTTTCCATAAACAAATCGAATGTGAATAAACCAACCACCAATTTTCAATTTGGTTTTCTTTTTCTAAATAATCTACTCTCTCATCGAGTATTGAATAATAATTTTGAAGAATTTCAAAATGTTTCTCGATAGTTTCTTCATCTATAAAAAAAGGACTATATTCTGTAATTCTATTTCTACACCCAAGTAATACAATTTTAGGATCTTCTTCTGTTCTTTCTATAAATTTTCTAACCACATCTTTTTCTGGAATCATATCACTATCAATGAAAAGAAGCCTTTCACAACTACTCTTTGAGACACCAAAATTTCTGTTAGCGGCTCTATTACCAGTATGCTCTCTACGAAAAAAACGAATATATAACATGTGTTCATATTTTAAAACGATTTTAGACAGGTCGAAATCAGAACCATCATCCACTATTACAACTTCAAACTCTTCCTTCTCGCAATCTTGAATTACTAAAGATTTTAATAGAAGGTTTAACTCGTATGCCTTATTATAGGTTAATATAATGATAGAAAGTTTGGGTTTATTGTCCATCAATTTCCCTCTTTCATCGCTTTCAAACTATTGCTTATATATTCCTTCAAATATTTATGCCATTCCTCTTCAAGTTGCAGAGTAGTTAAGTTAATAGCTTTACTTATATTTCCATCATTTTCAATAATTTTGAACATCTTATCCTTGCCAAGTTTATTTAAAATAAACTCTGCTAAAACATATCCTACCTGATATACTTTTTGTCCTGAGTAAGATTCAATTTCAAAAAAGGTCGGATAATCTCCTTCCTTTACATATCCAAGCGATATAGGATTGAGATAGGTCTTTGATAAATACTGAGCAATCGATTCATCAATCCATACAGGAATTCTGTTTGTAGGAAACTTATATCTTATAGCTGAGTGAACAAACTCATGAAGGAGCATGTCGTAATTTAAATAGGTTTTTTCAGTTTGAGGATTATAAAAAGGTAAATAAGTTAACACAGTTCTCTTATCTATACAGGCAGCAATAGCCCAATCAGGGGCTTTTGATTTTTTAATAAATTTTTCCTTACTGTCATAAACAATGATCTTGACTTTATCCATTTTGTTAATTTCAAAAAAGTTTGTGATAGAAGGATAGTTCTTTTCAAGGTATGCAAGGCATTCCTTATAGTTGTTATACTTACCTATTGCGTCATACTCAATGATGAAATTCTTGCTTTTCACTCTTCCTTTGCAACCATAAGTTAAAAGAACAAAAACTAATAATACTGAGAATAGTTT
>JBBFLL010000041.1:0-7017 GCA_037479045.1 Brevinematales bacterium
AGAAAGTAACATTAGTTAAAACATTATGTTTATTTCTTGACATATTGTTTTTCTTGTTATAGATTGTTATGGTTGAAATGTTTTATTTTACTTAGACACAATTGTTTGTTTAGTGCCGATAGAAGGTTATTAATATATGATTGAGAGAATTTTATTGTTTGGAATAATACTGATTTTGGTAGGTTGCGGGGAACGAACAGTGAAGTATATGAAGACGAAAGATTTTGAGATTAGTAATAACAATTATGTGAATTACAGATATGGAATAAGTATCACAATACCTACAAATTGGAACTTTAGTGTAAACAACTTAAAGTCAGATGGTATTTTTAACATGGTTAATTTCAATAAAGTACAAAGCAATCAATTAAAAAAGATGGGGGGAGTCATAATTTACAATATTTATCAAAATGGGAACGAAAAGAAGATGGATCTGTTTAAAAGAGAGGTTGAAGATTTGAAAAAAAGTATAGATTTTGATAAAGATAAAATAGAAAAGTTTAATAGTAATAGGGTTCGGAAAATTTTACTTTCGAGAGAAGTGATTGATAAAGTAATTAAAGTTACAAATAAAAAAAATAGCATTGAAGATTGGTACTACATAGAAGAAACATTCGAAGAAGTAAGTAGAAAAAATGGAAATGTACTCATTAGAAGAGCAAAAGTTTATTCTTACACTTATTATATTCCTTATAGATATAACTATAGAAATTATTATCTTCCCCTTGCTATTCAATTTGGCATGTACGAAGATGACAACTTTAGTGAGGGGGAATATCTCCAAGAACAGATGCAGGTAATTCAATCTTTTAGAACGTTCAGTAATTTTGTAAGGGATGGCTTGCCATCAGAAAAAAAGTAATTATCTCAATTACCAGCTATAAGATTCAAAGCACTACCCGCTTTAAACCACTCTATTTGTTTTCTATTGTAAGTATGATTAAGAATTATTTTTTCAACTTGTCCATCTTTATGTTTCAAAAGCATTGTAAGAGGTTTGCCTTCTTCAAAATCTTTAAGACTTATAGTTATCAGGTCATCCTCTTTGATTTTTTCATAGTCCAGTGGATCAGAAAAAGTCAAAGCCAAAATCCCCTGTTTTTTGAGATTTGTCTCATGTATTCTTGCAAAACTTCTTACAATTATAGCCTTACAGCCAAGATAACGTGGCTCCATTGCTGCATGTTCTCTACTTGAACCTTCTCCATAATTTTCGTCACCTATAACTACCCAGCCGACTCCCCTACTCTTATAATCTCTTGCAACCTTTGAAACTATATCATACTCACCTGTAAAATAATTCTTTGTCTTTCCAGCTTCAAGACTATAAGCATTTACTGCACCAAGAAATAGATTATCAGATATTCTATCAAGGTGACCTCTATATCTTAACCATTCTCCAGCCATAGAAATATGATCTGTGGTACACTTCCCTTTTACTTTAATAAGGACAGGAAGATCAATAAAATCATTTCCATCCCATTTTTCAAAAGGATTAAGAAAGGCAAGTCTTTCGCTTGAAGGATTTATTTTTATTTCAATATTCTTTCTCTCAAAGATTCTTCCATCTTTATTATCTAAAAATGAAGATGGTAATTCTTCACCCTTTGGGGAATTCAACTTAACCTTTTCTCCTTTTTCGTTAATAAGAAAATCCTTTTCTGGATTAAAATCAAATGTTCCAGAAAAAGCAAGTGCCATAACTATTTCAGGACTACCAATAAATGCATGAGTTTCTGGATTACCATCAGCCCTTTTTGCAAAATTTCTATTAAAAGAATGGATTATACTATTTCTTGTTCCTTTTTTAACATCCTGTCTATTCCACATTCCTATACAGGGACCACAGGCATTTGCAAGGATTGTAGCACCTATTTTCTTAAAAACATCAAGCTGACCATTTTTCTCAATAGTTTTTTTCACCTTTTCAGATCCGGGACTTATGTATAACTTTGCTTTTGGTTTCAAACCTTTATTTAAAGCATCTATAGCTATGTTCGCTGCTCTATCAAGATCTTCATAGCTTGAATTTGTACAACTACCTATGAGAGCTGCCGAAATCTCAACTGGATAATTATTTTCTTTCAAGAATGGTACAATATTTTCAACAGTATGAGAAATATCCGGGCTGAAAGGCCCATTGATATGTGGTTTTAATTCTGAAAGATTTATCTCTATAACCTTATCATAATAACTTTCTGGATTACTTTCAACTTCAGCATCACTTTTAAGTTCACTCATTAATTCGTTTGCCAGCTTTACAACTTCTTCTCTCTCTGTCTTCATAAGATAATTGGCTATTTTTTCATCATAAGGAAATATTGACGAAGTAGCTCCAAGTTCTGCTCCCATATTACATATTGTTGCCTTACCTGTAGCTGAAATTGACTTACAACCTTCACCAAAATATTCTATTACATAACCTGTTCCACCTTTAACAGTAAGAAGCCCAAGTAGCTTAAGTATAACATCCTTAGGAGAAGCCCAATTGGAAAGACTTCCAGTCAATTTTACACCTATGATTTTGGGTAATTTAACTTCCCAGGCCATGCCTACCATTACATCAACTGCATCAGCTCCACCAACTCCAACACCCATCATAGTTACACCACCAGAATTAGGTGTGTGTGAATCTGTCCCTATGATAAGCCCACCGGGAAAAGCATAATTCTCAAGAATAACCTGATGAATAATTCCATAGCCGGGTCTCCAGAATTCAATGCCATATTTTCTTGAAACATCAAGAAGAAAATCGTAAACCTCTTTGTTTTCCTGTAAAGCAAAAGGAAGATCTTTGTCAACACCTTCTTTTGCTTCGATAAGGTGATCACAATGAACTGAAGTTGGAACATAAGTTGTTTCTTTTTTTGCTAAAATGAACTGTAAAAGAGCCATCTGAGCTGTAGCATCCTGCATTGCCACCCTATCAGGCATAAGTTCTATATAAGAACTTCCTCTCTTGAAATTTTTTATATCTTCATTTACTCCATCATAAAGATGTGAAAAAATTATCTTTTCTGTAAGTGTTAAAGGTCTATTTAATATTTCTCTTGCTTTAAAAACTCTTTCTTTGATAAGTTCATATCTCTTTTTAACAATATCAAGCATTTGAAAACCTCTTTAAAATAAAATAGTTTATTATTATACAGCAAAATGATAAAAATTTCAAAGAGTTTAATCAGTCAGATTAAACTTTTGAGTTAATTCCTCTATTTTTGAAAAAATCAATGGGTCATTTACTGAAGTTTTCTTGAGTTCCTTTATTATTAAACTTCCTCTCTTTTTATCACCAAGATTTAAATAACTTTCGGCTTTCATAATAGATAGCTCAGGTATATTTTCTTTATATCTTCTTCCATATTTATTGATTAAAGAAATTATTTTCTTCCAATTTTTATCTTTGTAATAGCAATCAAGAATCTTCATAAAATAATCAATTGAAAATTGCATTTTCTTAAAAATCTTTTCATATAGATAACCAGCTCTCTTATAATCCCCTTTTTTATAGGCATAATAAACCTCAAAATAAGGATCAAAAAATTCAATTTTACTCTCAGATTCAAGTTTATTTATCCAGTTTGTATAATCTTCCGAAGAAGCAAATTTTTTCATTACCAGCATTTTTTCAATATCTTGCTTTTCCATATAAAAAGGCAAAATTTTTTCTACATATATATAAATCAAATTTGTGCCTTCTTTAACTTCAAATATATCACTTTCTCTTATATCAGAAAGTTTTTTACCAATTTTTTTCATAAAGCCTGTTCTTCTCAAGTCACCAATAAATCCACCTCTATATTTTGTATCAAAATCAATAGAATAATTTTTGGCTATTTCAATAAAACTTTCTCTATCTTTTATTTGCGAGATCAAATTTTTTTGAGAAAATGGCAATACAATTATTCTACTGAGTAGTAAAACTTGATTTGTTTTCTGTTTTTCTATTTCTTTCTCAAGTTCTTCTTCTGAAATATTTATACCAACATTTTTTGCCATATCTGGAACAACCTTACTCATAAGTAGATAATTTCTTGTTCTATCATAAATAATTTTTTCTACAACTATATCATTAATTTTTTCTGGAAGCATATCAAGTTCAATTTCAGGGTTAAGGTAATAAGAAGGTTTTATATATTTATCTACATAATTTGAAACTTCATCTTCTGAAATTTTAGCATTTTTATTTAAGTATTCTTCCAACAAAACTTTTTCAAGAACATTTTTCACAAGATAGTAATATTTTTCTTCGGAAGGCATACGAACAACAACAGGGTTATATTTGTTTTTCTTAAAGAAAATTTCCCATTCCCTTTGAACTAAAGTTTTATCAACATATTTACCATCAACTTTTATAACCTTTTCTCCAAATTGTCTATTTCCAACACCACAGCCAAAAAACAATAGGCTAAAGATAATAATCACAAACTTCAATCTCATAATCTCCTCCAGATAAATATTGTAAAAAATAAAAACATTTTTATCAATTTATTAAAAAAGTATCCTGAAGCATACTACTTCAGGATACTTTATAGATTTTACTTAATTTCTACATGGCTCCATGCATACGAACCTTTATACTTGATATACCAGAAACCATCTGATGCTGGTGGTATAGTATGCTCTGCTACCCACTTGTTAGCACAGTTCACTCCGTTGATCTCAAGCACATCTACATTCCATGAGTTAACAAATCTACTCCAGTTGACTACTGTTGAGAATTTATCAGTCTTCCAGTAGAACTCTCCAGCTCCATCATAGCTGAATGGTAATGTTATTGTTACATAGTTACCAGTTGAAGAACTCGATGAGCTTGAGCTTACTGATGAAGAGCTTGATACAGATGAACTTGATGAACTTACACTTGAGCTACTGCTTACTACGCTTGAGCTTGATGACACAGATGAACTGCTGCTTACAGAGCTCGATGATGAAACTGAGCTACTTGACACAGAAGAACTTGAACTTACGCTGCTTGAAGAAATAGAACTACTGCTTGAACTTGAAGATGGATATAATTGTGTCATCGGAACTATTTCTTTATCAAGCCATGGATTGGACCAATAGAGATACATTTCTGCATCTCCTGCACTTTCATAAAGTTCAACTCTTATTGGATATTTCACTCCCTGTGTCAATACTATAGAACCTGATTTTTCGTATTCTGGAGTTGCAGCATGATCTGACCAGTTATCTACAACAAGAGTATTGTTTATATAAAGTCTTGATCCGTCATCAGATCTTAAATAAAAGGTGTAAGTTTCTGTCATTCTTGGTTCTATAAAACCAGTCCATCTTACAGAAAATTGATCTGGATTTACTCCAGTTCCAGGAGACCCTCCACCCCAATTTATATTAAGATTTGAGTCAACTCTTACAAGAACAGGTGTTCCTGAGAGAGAGGTGTTATTGAAATATTCTCCTCTCAAACCTGTTCCTGTTCCTACAGGTCCCTGAGAAGGTGGCTGTGGAAGTGGATAAACTGGAGAAATAAGTCCACTACTCTTTACTGCAGCAAGAGCCCCAACTAAAGAAGCATTATAATCAAGAGCAACTTCCGTATATTGATATTGGTTAACATCATCAATATATTGATCGCTTGAATTTGGTCCACCTACCAAAGCTCCTGTTAAAGTATATTTTGCAATTCCTTTGTTTGGATTTGCTGCTCTGTGATGCGGCTGCTGAGACCATTTGCTACCATAACCTATGATATAGCTCATATTTGCTGGATTATTCCCAAGAATGTAGTTTATAACAGAATTCGCAAAGTTTTTATAAGTAGTTTTTTTAGCTGCAGTTCCCACAGCTGGATAATCTGCCCATATTTTTGCAAGAAAAGCAGTTGCAGAAGCATATCTCAAAACGCCCCACGAATCAAGATATGGAAGTCCACCGGGTGTATAAGTTATACCACCTCCCTTCATCCACCAGTCAAGATATCTTTCAACCCATTCAACATAAACTTTCTTTCCAGTTATTTGCGCAAGTTTTAGTATAGCTCCATATTTCTTATCATCCCAGCATTGTGTCCACTTATAGTCAGAAGCATTCAAATTTGCAAAATATGTTTCTGCCTTCTGTAAATAAGTTTTGTTGGCATTTGTATCTGCAAGGTAAATCCATATTGCAGCCCAGACAAGTTCATCATAAAAACCACTCCAGGAGTTATAAAAACCATTGGCTGCAGTATAATCAGCATCACTCTTTGCATTTTCAGCAAGAGCATACAAAGCCTTAGCTGTATTTATGTCTCCGCCACCTATACCTGTAATATGAGAAAGAGCAAAAACAGCGGCTTCATTTGCAAGAACACATGAAATATTTTTTCCAGCATAGCTTGGTCTTGTGCCTGTTTGAAGTTCTGGAGGTCCCCAGTAAGCATGGTCAGCTCCACCATCTCCAACCTGATAAATTATGCTTCCACTTGTTCCACAGGCTTTGAAATAATCGATAAATCTCTTAATATGAACATTAACACTTGATGGAAGACCATATTCATATGCTGTCCACAAAAGCATATCAGCAGAAAAAGCTGCTGGCAAATTGAATTTTACGTGATCACCGGCATCATGGTAACCACCAACAGGATTATCCTGCATATGACAGTTACTTCTCCAGGAAGCTGTCTGTCCTGATCCACAATAATTAAACTGGAAAAATGTTATTGCCATATCAAGTGCTTGAGAAACAGTCTTTGGATCAGTTGAAACCTCAGCTTTTGTTTTTTCATTATCCACTGGTGTAAAACTACAGGCAAAAAAACCTATAGCAATAACAAAAGCTAAAAGAAATTCCAAAAAATTTCTTCTCCTCATAAAATTTTCCTCCTTTTTTATTAATAGTGCCTGATAAAAATCAGGCACTATTCACATTATTATTTTGCTTCAAAATGTGCCCAGCTTACACTTGCTTTATACTTAATATACCAGAAACCATCAGCTGCTGGTGGTATAGTATGCTCTGCTACCCACTTGTTAGCACAGTTCACTCCGTTGATCTCAAGTACATCTACATTCC
>JBBFLL010000042.1:0-6508 GCA_037479045.1 Brevinematales bacterium
TTCCCTCTTTTTTGCATGTTTTTATTGTATAAAACTATTTATAAAAATTTTTCCGTGAGGTTGTGAGACAGCCTCTCGTCACAAAAGAAAAGGTGACATCAAAAGAAAAAGACTTTTGTCGCCCTGTGAGTTGCTCAAAAGTAATGCAATGAAAAAATCTACCCTCGCACATTCGTCCCGCACCATTTTGTTGGCTACTTCAGTAGTAGTCGGGCAAAATGGTGCGGGATTCAAGGTGCTCGGGACGGAAAACATCCTGTTTTCCTTATGTAAAAAGTCTCGTATGATTTTTTCAGTAGTTTCAATCACAAGCCAACGGCAAAAAACAATTCTGTTTGAATGTATACTTTACTTTTTCCTATTTTCCTCCCCTTTTTCATAAAATTTTAGACATCACCTTCAAGTTAATTTATAATTTAACTTTAATTAAATCAATAGATAAATAATTTTATAATTACATTATACATTATACTGACCGTTCAGTCAATAAAAATCAAAAATTATTTGACTTTTTGATTTTTGAGGTATATAATTTCTTCATTGAGGTAATTTAATGAAAAAAGACAAAAAGTTCTATGGTTATTTAGAAGGCTGGCTTTCTATTGTTGTAAATACGTTGTTGTTTGTTTTAAAACTCTTTGCGGGTATTAGTTCGAGGTCTATTGCTGTTATTGCAGATGCATGGCATACTTTATCTGATAGCCTTACTTCTATTGTCGTAATAGTTGGTTTTAAGTTGTCTTCAAAGCCAGCTGATAAGGAGCATCCTTTCGGACATGGAATGATAGAGAATATTTCTTCTATTGTCATAGCTACTATGCTTGGAATTGTTGGTTTTAATTTTATTGTTGATTCTATAAAAAAATTGATTTCAAGGGAGAGTTTTGAGTTTAACTTTTTTGTGGGATTTGTTGTTTTTTTATCTATTGTAATCAAAGAAGTGCTTGCTCAATTTTCATTTTATCTTGGGAAAAAGATAAATTCGCAGGCATTAAAGGCAGATGCTTGGCATCATCGCTCTGATGCTATTACGAGTGTTATTGTTTTTATTGGGTTGCTTGTAGGTAGATATTTATGGTGGATTGATGCAGTTTTAGGTTTTATTGTAGCGATAGTGATTATTTATTCGGCTTTTGAAATTATTCTTTCTTCTTCAAAAATGATTCTTGGAGAAAATCTTTCAGACGAAGAGGCTAAAAAGATTATCTCTCTTGTGAAGACAATATCAAATGATATAGAAGAAGTTCATCATCTTCATTGTCATCAATATGGTGATCATAAAGAATTGACTCTTCATATAAGATTGCCAAATAGAATGAGTGTTGAAGATTCTCACTTTCTTACTCAAAAGATAGAAAGTTTGCTTTTAAAAGAATTGGCTATGAATGTTACAGTTCACGTTGAACCTCAACATAAGGTTTAGTAATAGACTTCTTGCAAAAATAAACCCTGAGCTGGAGCAATCAAGTGTCTTCTATACGCATCGTAAAGAGTTATTTCCCCAGTTGTGAGAAGAATCAAATTTCCTACAATACACCTTACCATATTATACAAAAAACTTTCGCCTGTTATTTCTATTAGAAGGAGTGGATAAAAATTTCTTATCTTTATGTCAAAAATATTTCTTATTGTATTTTCTTTGTCTGTGCGGGATAGATTTTTGAAGTCCCTTTTTCCACAGAAGAGGTTACAGTACTCCTGCATTAATTCATAATCAAGTCTTTTTTTTATATGCCAGCAATATGGATAGTATGTTCTTTCTATTTCTTCGGAATTCCATATCTGGTAAACATATTTTTTACCAATAGCATTCTGCCTTGAGTGAAAAAAAATTGGTGCATAATCAATATCTATTATGTAAATATAATCAAGCATGTTTCTTAAAGATTGTTTAAAGTTAAAAAGATTTATCTTCTTCAAAGTCCTGAAATTTACAACCTGCCCAAGTGAATGAACGCCTTTGTCTGTTCGAGATGCAGCATACAATACAATTTCTTCATTAAGAATATGTTTTATAGCTTTTGTGAGATGTGATTCAACTGAATTGTCATTTTCAAAATTTTTTTGCCAGCCGTCAAATTTGCTTCCATCATAAGCTAATTTTATCTTTATATTTTTAAGTTCATTCTCCATACTTAAACTTTGACATTTCGCGTCTTTTCTTTTTGTTTTCTTTTGCGTCTTTCCAGCCTTTTTTGTTCTCTCTTTCCTGTTTCTCTATGATTTTTATCATTTCTTTTAATTCTTCAGAAATTTCTTGATTGCCACCGATTACTTCATACAGTTCTTTTGCAAGTTTGTTTGATAGAGATTTTGTTGTTATTTCTTTTATCTTTATTTCGCTATATTTTTGTCCTTTTTTAACTGTGAGAACATCGCCAACTTTTACATTCTTTGCTGGCTTTGTTCTTTCTCCATTGAGTTTAACGTGTCCAGCTTCAATGGCTTCAACTGCTTCATTCCTGCTTTTGAAGATTCTTGCGACTTTTAGCCATTTATCGATTCTTAATTCTTCCATATATCCCTCTTTGTGTTCCATATTTTTGAAATTATTGTGTTCATAACGTTAAGATAATTTTTTTTTAGAGCTATTTTATTCTCTCTTATTTTCAAATATTTTTCAAGTTTATTGATTTTTTCTCTATCGAAACAATCATAGAAGTCTTTTTTAAATATTTTTTTGAAATCTTTCAGGTTTATTCCATTTATCTTTCTTAAGCCAAGCATTGTAAATTCAAGAATAGCTTTGTCAAAGTCTATTTCTTCAATTTCAGAAATAGGAAGATTTTTATTTTCAATTTTCTCAAAATAATCTTTAAAATTCTTTACATTTGTATATCTTATCCCTTTGAATTCAGATTCATTGTTGTAATAAAATCCTACAGCCCCCATTCCTATCCCTATGTAAGGCAAATAATTCCAGTAATTTGTGTTGTGAATTGAGAAAAATTTTTTATCTTTTGCAAAGTTTGAGGTTTCATAATGTTTATAGCCTTTTTTGATAAGATGGTTTCGTATTTGTTTTAAATCCCGTGAATATTCTTCATCTTTTTTGGGAGTAAATTGATTTTTTTTGTAATCAAAAAACAATTTTGTATTTTCATCTATCGATAAAGAATAAATTGAAAAATGCTCGGCATCAAAATCATCAATTGCTTTCAACAAATCTTCGGTATCATTTTCCATAATTGATGAAATAAAATCTATAGAAATATTTGTAAAACCTGATTCTCTTAACATCTCAAAACTTCTGATATTTGAATTTCTTGAGTTTGACCTTCCCAGAAATTTTAGTATTGTGTCATTCATGCTCTGAAAACCAAGACTTACCCTATTTATCTTACTGTCAGCCCAACATCTTGCCTTATCAAATGTTATATCTTCTGGGTTTGCTTCAATTGTGAATTCAATATTGTCTATTTTGAAATTGTTGAAAAATGTGTTTGAAATTTCTTCTATGTTTTTGTTTGATAAAAGGGAAGGTGTTCCACCGCCTATGTAAACTGTAATAGGAGAAAAACCTTTTTCTTTATAAAGTAAAATTTCCTGACATATATAATCAGTATATTTATCAATGAGGTCTTTCTCTGGTTTGAAACCAGAGAAAAACCCGCAGTAATTACATTTCTTTCTACAAAATGGGATATGTAGGTAAAATCCAGCCTTCATAAGTTATTTAAATATAAATTTGCCATCAGAGGCATCTATTTTGACAAGGCTGTTTTCCTGATATTTACCAGAGAGTAATTCGATAGCAAGTTTATCAAGAATTTCTCTCTGGATAGCTCTCTTAAGTGGTCTTGCACCATAATTTTCATCATATCCCATTTTAGCCAGAAGTTTCTTTGCTTCTTCTGTAATATCAAGTTTGATTTTTTTAGCTTCAAGTCTTTTCCTTAAATTTTCTATTTGTATATCTACTATTCTTATTATATCTTCTTCATTGAGACTTCTGAAGGTTATTATTTCATCTATTCTGTTCAAAAATTCAGGCCTGAAATGGTTTCTGAGTAATCCCATAACCTCGTCGTTTACTTCTTTATCAACTGACTCCTTTCTACCAAATCCCTTTATCTGAATAATATTTGAGCCAATATTACTTGTCATAATAATTATTGTGTTCGTAAAATTAACCGTTCTACCCTGTCCGTCTGTTAGTCTTCCATCATCAAGAATCTGAAGAAGGATATTAAAAACTTCGGGATGTGCCTTTTCAATTTCATCAAATAGTATTACAGAATATGGCCTTCTCCTTATAACCTCTGTAAGCTGTCCACCTTCTTCATAACCAACATATCCTGGTGGTGCTCCAATAAGCCTCTGAACACTGAATTTTTCCATATATTCTGACATATCAAATCTTACAAGGGCTCTTTCAGTGTCAAACATAAATTCTGCAAGGGCTTTTGAAAGTTCAGTTTTACCAACTCCTGTAGGACCTAAAAACATAAAGCTACCTATAGGTCTATTTTCTTCCTGAATGCCAGCCCTTGAACGACGAACAGCATTTGCTACGGCTGAAATAGCCTTGTCCTGCCCAACAACCCTTTTCTTTAATTCTTCCTCAAGATGGAGAAGTTTCTGTTTTTCTGATTCAAGCATTCTCCTTACTGGAATACCAGTCCAGTCGGAAACGATTTTAGCTACATCTTCATCTGTAATCTCTTCACGAAGAAGAGGATTGTCTTTTTGAATATCTTTTAGTTTATTTTGAAGTTCATTGAGTTCCTTTTCATTTTGTGGAATAAGCCCATATCTTATTTCTGCAACTTTGTTTAAGTCTCCTGCTCTTTCATATCTCTCTTCTTCAAGTCTCAATCTGTCAAGCTCTCTTGTTATTTCTTTAATTCTTTTAATTATTGATTTTTCATTATTCCACCTTGTCTTGAGAGTGTTTGCTGTTTCGTTCAGAGTTGCAAGCTCCTTTTCTATAGCTTCAAGTCTTTCTTTTGAGGAATTATCTTTTTCTTTTAATAATGCCTGTTTTTCTATAGACAGCTTGAGTATTTTTCTCTCAAGGTCATCAATAGTCTGAGGTTGACTTTCTATTTCAAGACGAACTCTTGAAGCGGCTTCGTCTATCAAATCTATAGCTTTGTCTGGCAATCTTCTTTCTGTAATGTATCTTGAAGAAAGCATTACACTTGCGACAATGGCCGAATCTGCGATTCTTATACCATGATGAGCCTCGTATTTTTCTTTTAATCCCCTGAGGATAGAAATAGAATCTTCTATAGAAGGCTCACTCACGTAAATTGGCTGAAATCTTCTTTCAAGAGCTTTGTCTTTCTCAATGTATTTTCTATATTCATCAAGAGTTGTTGCACCTATGACTTTTATTTCTCCTCTTGCAAGAGCAGGCTTTAGCATATTTCCTGCATCGACAGAGCCTTCAGAACTACCAGCTCCAACAACAGTATGAAGCTCATCTATAAATAAAATTATTTCTCCATTTGATTCTGTTACTTCTTTAAGAAGTGCTTTGAGTCTATCTTCAAATTCTCCTCTGTATTTTGTTCCTGCTATCAAAAGCCCTAAGTCAAGTGCATAAATCTTTGAGTTTTTTAAACCTTCTGGAACATCACCAGAAACTATTCTTCTCGCTATTCCTTCAACGATAGCTGTTTTACCAACGCCTGCTTCTCCTATCAAGACAGGGTTGTTTTTTGTCCTTCTTGATAATACCTGCATTGTTCTTCTGATTTCTGCATCTCTACCAATAACAGGATCAATCTTCCCCTGTCTTGCCATTTCTGTTAAATCTCTGGCATATTTTTCTAAAGCATTGTATTTTGCTTCGGGATTTTCATCAGTTACTCTATGTGTTCCCCTTATTCTACTTATTGCAATCAATGCTCTGTCATAATTTAAGTTTAATTCTCTGAAAAATTGTTGTAAAGATGGCTCTCTTACAAGAAGAATACCTAAAAGCAAGTGTTCGGTGCTTATATATTCATCTTTAAGCCTTGTAGCCTCTTTTGTAGCATTATCAAAAGCCTCATTCAATTCCCTCGAAAGCATTGTTTGGGCAACCCCATAGATTTTTGGCTTTTTTGATAGTCTATCTGATAACAGGCTATTTAATTTTTCAAAATTAACTTCAAGGTTTTGTAGTATTGGCACTATAAGCCCATCTTTTTGCTCTATCATTGCAAGAAGTAAATGTTCTATATCAAGCATCTGATGAGACATTGAAATAGCAATTTCATTTGCCCTTTCTACAGCCTCTCTGGCTTTAATTGTTAATTTTGAAAGATTCATAAAAATCCTCCATTATTTTTTCAATGAAAATTTAATATAATTTTTTAAAATAGTCAAGCTAAAATGTATAATTATAATACAGTGTATTATTTTGATACACTATGTTTTTGTGGGAGTTTATTTTGGATAGAGATGAATTTTTGTCTTTTAAAGGGTTTTTGGGTGGGGATTAATTTAGCATATCTGCTTAGCTCCGCTATAATATTTGACAAATATTTGTATGTTAAATATAATAACACATATTTAA
>JBBFLL010000043.1:0-1808 GCA_037479045.1 Brevinematales bacterium
TCATCAGTAAGCTCAAGCTCATCGAGTTCTTCAACTGGTAACTATGTAACAATAACATTACCATTCAGCTATGATGGGGCTGGAGAATTCTACTGGAAGACTGACAAATTCTCAACTGTAGTAAACTGGAGCAGATTTGTTAACTCATGGAATGTAGATGTGCTTGAGATTAACGGAGTGAACTATGCTAACAAGTGGGTAGCAGAGCATACTATACCACCAGCATCAGATGGTTTCTGGTATATCAAATATAAAGGTTCATATCCATGGAGCCATGTAGAAATTAAATAATTAATTAAAAAATGTTGTTCGGGGGTTATCCCCGAACAACAAATATAATTAAAAAGTTTGGTGGAGTGAAAAATGAAGAAAATATTTCTTTTTAAGTTAGTTTTATAATGTTTTTTTAAATCTGTGTAAGGTTTTTAGTAAAATAATAAATCTCATAATAATTTTTAAGGAGGAGAGAGAGTATGAAAAAATTGCAACTTTTACTTTTTGTACTTGTAATTTTCGGATGTTCTATTTCTCCAGAAGAAAGTAAAAAACTTTCTCTGGAACAAAATATAGCTCCGAAAGTTACCGTGAATAATGTTGGTAGACTTACGGGTGTTAACTGGTTTGGTTTTGAAACGGGTAATTTTGCACCACATGGTCTATGGACAAGAGACTACAAGTCTATGCTCAAGCAAATCAAGGATCTTGGATTTAACCATGTGAGAATTCCGTGGTGTAATGACATGCTTACCGCAACTCCAAGTGGAATTCAAATTAATGAAAGTGGTGTGGATGCTTACACTGGTCAAAAAGGTTTGAATCTTGATCTTAAGGGACTATCTTCTATTCAGGTTATGGATAAGATAGTTGAAGAGTGTGAAAGACTTGGTTTAAAAATCGTGCTTGATAACCACTCAAGAAAAGCAGATGGCTATATGAATGAGACTCTCTGGTACACAACTTCGTGTACAGAAGAGAAATGGATTAATGACTGGGTAAGTCTTGTCACAAGGTATAAGAATAGTCCAGCCGTTGTTGGAGCAGACTTAAACAATGAACCGCATGGAAATACTGGTCAGGGAATGAAGCCACCAGCAACATGGGGATATGATTATGCAGGTCAGAATACAGACTGGAGAAAGGCTGCAATAAAGTGTGCAAAGGCTATTTTACAGGCAAACCCCAACATTATAATAATTGTTGAAGGAGTTGAAGAGTATATTACACCTGATAAAACATCAACGAATTGCTACTGGTGGGGTGGTAACTTAATGGGAGTTAAGGATTATCCTATTACAACAAGTGATGTACCAGCTTCTCAGCTTATGTATTCTTTCCATGAATATGGGCCAGAAGTTTATAACCAGCCTTGGTTTAGTGATCCAACATTCCCAAATAATATGGCAGCTATATGGGATAAGCATTTCTGGTTTATTTATAAACAGAATATAGCTCCTTTATATCTTGGAGAATTTGGAATAAAAGAAGAAAGTGCTGCAAATACAAGCTCTGTACCTTATAAATGGCTTACAACTCTTATGAAGTATGTAGGGGATAAATGTCACTGGGCATTCTGGTGTATGAATCCAAATTCTGGTGATACAGGTGGAATATTGAAGGATGACTGGGTAACTGTAAATACAGCAAAATATAATATTATAAAGCCTTACCTTGCTGGTTTTACTTCAAGCAGCTCTTCTTCCATATCAAGCAGCAGCAGTTCTTCTGTAGTAAGTAGCTCAGTTTCATCATCGAGCTCTGTAAGCAGCAGTTCATCTGTATCATCAAGCTCAAGCGTAGTAAGCAGTAGC
>JBBFLL010000044.1:0-706 GCA_037479045.1 Brevinematales bacterium
AGAGAGGCTTTATACGAAATTAACCAACTTTTCGCTACTAGATTTTATAAAGAGACACAAAATTTTGTATAAGTCTCAGATTTAACTTTATCAACATATTCCATCTCTTTAAACCTTATATATTCCCTTTCCATTTCTTCATTCCACTGCCATAACTTATATGTCTCATCAAAATATCTACTTTGTTCTTCAGTCATAATAAGCGACAAACTCAATTTCATCTCATCTTTTTTCTTACTCTCTTTATCAACCAAACTTATACTTTCCACATTATTAACTTCAATACCCCTCCTGGCTAAGCTACTCCCATACCCAGCATACTTCTTACTCATCTCCCTCAAGAGTTTTTCAAGTTTCCTCTTCTGCTCATTCTCGTCAACTACAAGATTATCGGCCTTTTATCTATGGATACAGTTCTTTAATATAAAAAATCTAATATAAAATAACAACTTAAAGGAACAAAAATAGCATACAAAAAATATCCAATCTTATCAAATATTTTTACCTTTTTCCACTTAATTATCAATATAACAAGTAAACTTAATGATAGAATTATACATAAAATTAGTCCAAGCATAACAAAAATTCCAGTTATCAAAAAATCTAAATTTCTGGAAAAAATAAAATTTAAAAAAATTAATCCAAGAATATAAACAGGATTGACTATACTCATTATCCTTACCCACAAAGGTAAGTTACTTGATCT
>JBBFLL010000045.1:0-670 GCA_037479045.1 Brevinematales bacterium
GGAAGTAAATGAAGGTTTCCCAGAAATATAAAATTGGCTTAAATCATGCCCAAAAAGAAGAGAAATTAACTGGGCTATAATTATTGATAAAGGTATCATTAAAAAGGTGATTATAAGATATAAAATATTAAATTCCCTTATGTTGAAAATTCTTTGCTTTAAATCCTCTAATAATTCATGATCGGTCAAGAAAAAGTATGCAGCGACAAAGACAGGAGCCATTAAGCCAGCTATGCCCAAGACTATTTTTATTATCTCTAAAGTGGCATTTTGCGATGATATGTGGCTAATATAGGCAACTATAAACCACAATACCCATGGTATGATGAGTGATAACCCATAAAACTTTACTGGTTTGTTGTACCTTTCAAGCATTTACATTCCTCCTTCTATGTTAGGTTCAAGTTTTCTGATTGCTTTATTTTTTATTAAAAACACGGAAATAATAGACACAAAAATTCCAGACAGTATGAAAATTAAACCAATTCCTCTATAATCTCCAACACCTATTACCTTACCAATTGTTTCTGCCAGTATTCCATTTTTTCTTAACAATGGATTAAAAACATTGTCCGCAAGAGGCCCTGCGACCGAAAAGGCAATAATAGAACCAAAGTAAGTTATTGTCGAAGTCAACGACCAGATTCTTCCCTGCTTTTCGTTTGCAATG
>JBBFLL010000046.1:0-669 GCA_037479045.1 Brevinematales bacterium
GCTTTTAGGATGAGCAAAGAAGAAATAATTTATAATTGGCTTAAATACATCGAACAAATAATAAAAAATTATTTTATCATGCAAGGTAAACCAATTAATGAACAAAGATTATTTCAATATAAATTTCCTGAGCCATTATGGGATAAAATAAGGATTTTTATTAAAAATTTATCTCAGTTACCAATTTGGATTAATAAGGAGTTATCAAACACTGTTTTTGGAGGCAAACAAAATAATGATTTTTGGCAAACTATTTTTGAAACAGGTAAATCGCCACAAGGTATACAAGTTTTAAGTGAACCAATAAATCTAATGAAAATGATAATTAATAACAATGTGACCTGACCTAGCACATAACAGCGGCTATACGCTATTAAAACGGCGCATAGCCGCCGAACGTTATATGAAATGTTGTCATCAATTTTAAAAGGAGATTGAAAATAAGGGAAATAAAGTCTGAAAACAACTCGGGGACGGTGCTTGACTTTATGACATTTTTCTAAATCGCATATAAAAACCCTGCCTTTTTATGGCAGGGTTAGTTTTTTATATGAAAAATTTAAACTAAGTTTGATTTGTAATCTGTTAGACCTTAATAATTTTCGACAAAAAGTTCGAAATATGCTTTTGGGTGTTTGCAGACAGGACAGATGTCCGGTGCTTCTGATG
>JBBFLL010000047.1:0-605 GCA_037479045.1 Brevinematales bacterium
TACCAAATATACTACAGATGTATTTAGAAGTGATACTAATGGAAATTTTAATTTAGAAACTTTTTATGGTGATTATACAATTATAGCGTCAAGAACAAATGAAAATCTAGATGATCCATCAAATGCTGAAATGAGTAATAGCGTTTCAATAAATGAAACACCAACAAATATTGATTTAATTTTACCATAGAAAGAGGTGAAATATGTCCACAACGACAGACAACCGCGGCTATACGCCATTAAAACAGCGCATAGCCGCGGAGCGTTAGTTGAAATAATACGCTTTAAAAATGAGGGATAATGATTGAATTTCTTTTTTTATTATGCTTTTCTTTACATAATTTAGAAGAAGCACTCTGGCTTCCAAAATGGTCAAAATATGTAAAGAAATATCACAAAGAGGTTTCAGAAAATGAATTTCGTTTTGCTGTGATATTTATAACTGCATTTGGATATTTAATAACATTTCAACATCTTATTTATTCATCATCATTAAATATTTCAAAATATATTTATTTTGGATTTATCTTAATGATGGTCTTAAATGTTATATTTCCACATTTAATTTTAACAATAGTTCTTAAAAAATATGCTGCCGGTATAAT
>JBBFLL010000048.1:0-591 GCA_037479045.1 Brevinematales bacterium
ATACAGCAAGTAGAACTTAAGCTTACAAAGGAGATAGAGCAGGTGCGAGCTGAATTGAAAATAGAAATACAGCAAACAAAGGTAAGTTTATTAAAATGGCTGATAGGGTTGTTATTAACACAAACAATAACCATAATAGGAGTGATTATAGGGTTGTTTCAGGTATTGAAGTAATTGTTATAGAATGTGTGCAAAATATTATAAAGGGGTGTTTCCAAACACATCTCTGTGCAATGACTTTACACCCTCGTCATTGCGAGTGCCGCAGGCACGTGGCAATCCATTTCCTCACCGTCATTGCCAGAAGCGCCAGCGACGAAGCAATCATGTCTTCTGTAGTATTGAGATTGCTTCGCTTCGCTCGCAATGACATATATCCTCACCGTCATTGCCAGAAGCGCCAGCGACGAAGCAATCCCCTCCTCTGTAGTATTGAGATTGCTTCGCTTCGCTCGCAATGACATATATCCTCACCGTCATTGCCAGAAGCGCCAGCGACGAAGCAATCCCCTCCTCTGTAGTATTGAGATTGCTTCACTTCGTTTGCAATGACATATATCCTCACCGTCATTGCCAGAAGCGCCAGCGACG
>JBBFLL010000049.1:0-584 GCA_037479045.1 Brevinematales bacterium
AGGGTTTTGCCCCAATTTTTGCCAAAAAAAGTGTTTTTGAGATTGCTTCGCTTTCTTCCGAAAGCTCGCAATGACAAAGTAAGAAAAGGGGGGAAAGTTTGTAATGAAGAATAAAAAAAGGGGAGAAAGCTTAACTTAATAAGGTGTGAAATATCTGTCTTATTTCTTGACATATTGCTTTTCTTGTTATAGATTGTTAGGTAGAAAAATGTTATAGTGTTTTAGAGGTGTAATTTTATTGGAGTAAGTGCAGCGACTTCGATGATAGGGGGAGGATGGATAGGCAAAGCCGCTGGAAGTTTTATAACTACAGGTTTATGTGTAAACGATAAAGGTCAGCTTGACTTTGCGATGACGCCTGATAAATGGGGATTGTGGGGAGCTACTGCGTTTGCAGGATTTTTGAATGATGGTGTAGGGATAGGAAGGATGGTTGGAGGTTTGAGTGGAAGTTTCTTAAATGGGGATTTGTATACTACGGTAGGATATGGAGTACAGAGGACTGTAGAAGGGTTTACTACATCGATGTTGAGAGAATTTGCGTTAGGGGTAGATTATAGTAGTTTAGATATAAATAACATTGG
>JBBFLL010000050.1:0-581 GCA_037479045.1 Brevinematales bacterium
GTGTTATTATAATTAACATACAAATATTTGTCAAATATTATATCTGAGCTAAGCAGATATGCAAAATTAATCCCCACCTCAACTCCACTCCCTCCACCCCTCTCAACACCACAACTTTCAAATTTGAACTTTTAACTGTCTTTCGTGGCTCAAAAAAATTAATTCCTTAAACAAAAATTATGTAGGCCTTCCTTACCAGCTTTTCGCTACAAGGTTTTATAAAAAAACACAAATTTTATGTAAGTCTCAGAAAAAACTACTTCATAAAAGGTAGTTTAAACTCCCATTTCTTCTTTTTCCTCACCCCGTCAAAACCTTCCTCTATATTTACAACAGGAAATTCATCTACCTTACTTAAATCAACAGGAAACGGTCTTAGTCCAGTCCCATCTATATTTATCTCCCATATAATATTTGTCATATTCGCTACACTCGTAACCGGAATTTGCTGAACATACATTATTTTCTTCCCATCAGGCGATAAATTGAAATTTTCTATATACCCTCCCGCTCCTTCTGGAATATCAAACAATTTTTTGGATTTCATCGTTTTTAGATTTAACTTAAATATACTTTGACTC
>JBBFLL010000051.1:0-573 GCA_037479045.1 Brevinematales bacterium
TACTTTTTCCTGAGACGCTGGATGACTTGATAAGTGAAGAAAATCCGGTTCGATTTATAGATTTGTATATTGATAAGCTAGATTTAAAATTGTTAAACTTTAAGTTGAGAAAATCTAATATTGGTAGACCGGCATACTCTGAAAAAGTTCTTTTGAAGATATATATTTATGGATATATGAATAGGATAAGGAGTAGCAGGAGGCTTGAGAATGAATGTAAAAGGAACATTGAGCTTATGTGGCTTACGAAGAGGTTAGCACCAGATTTTAAGACGATAGCAGATTTCAGGAAAGATAACAAGGAAGGGATTAAAAAGGTGCACAAGGAATTTTTGAAGCTTTGCCATAAACTTGGATTGTTATCATTTGAAATGAGACTTATACAAAATTTTGTGTCTCTTTATAAAACCTTGTAGCGAAAAGTTGGTTAATTTCGTATAAAGCCTCTCTGAAAGCAGGTAGAGGTTTAAACCACTTACCTTTCTTTAAGTTTTCCACAGTCAGAAATATTGAAATTTCTGCTGTTTTTGTAGACTGAAAATGTCCACCTGAATTTATTCTAATTAATTCTAT
>JBBFLL010000052.1:0-563 GCA_037479045.1 Brevinematales bacterium
TTGAGATAAAACATCACCAAGTAATATTTCTAAAGCCTTATGTTCTGAAAAATCTGTCTTATTTCTTGACATATTATCCCTCCTGTTATAGATTTTTATATCGAAATATTTTAAATTTTTTTTATATTATTTTATATAGACACAATTCTTTGTTTAGTGCCCAGTATATGGTATTTCGTATGCGCTTGAAGGAGGGTACACTGGGTATGGAGTGAATAAGGAAGAGAGTTTGCTTGCGTATGGATTGAAGAAAGGGTTAGAAATGCTCAAGTATGGCATATATCAAAAAGGCTGGCTTGGAGAAGATGTGAAGACGAACTATGATGGGCAGAATGTGTTTGACCTTGCTGGAGGGATGAGCTTTACTATTTGGCAGAATGCTGATAGTGAAGGTTATATGTCGGCTGTAAGTTTAAGTTTCACATCGAAATCGATGAGACTTACGAATGCCGCTGGTGAATTTAATGGTTTTGCGTATGATGCGAACAGGGGAGTATGGAAGGGATTTGAAACGATAGGGAGAGATTTTAACAAACTACCATTCAGTGGTGATAAGCCACTTA
>JBBFLL010000053.1:0-521 GCA_037479045.1 Brevinematales bacterium
CACGCAAGTTTAGCCTTTAGCTGTGGATCATCATCCCTTAAGATCGCTTCTCGATTCAAACGTATCGTCCTGTTGTCCTCCCCCGCATAGCCATAATTCCCGATCCCTACAAGGTCAAAAACAATAGATTTTTTGTTATTTATAACATCCATCGCCGTTTTCATATTCTGCATATCCCCACTCAAATATCCAAGATTCACTATACTTATCCTCGATAACCCTTCATTCCCTCCATGCACATTATTATATTGAAACTTTACGTAATTCATACTACCAAATGCATCCACAAGTCCTTTGAGGCTTATCCCTCCACTCGCGTCATTCGTAAGTCTACCTTCCCTCGTTATACCAAGTCCTACTCCCTGACCAAGACTTATCCTGAAATTACCTCCAAAACCAAAGTTTACAGCTTCTCCAGCTATGCTTCCCATCGTTTGTGCGAAATTCACTAACCTGTCCCCATAAAACAACATTACATTACTTCCAAGTGCCGTCGTCGTCTTTCGATCTAAAAATTCTAT
>JBBFLL010000054.1:0-516 GCA_037479045.1 Brevinematales bacterium
CATAATCTTTCTGCTAAGAAGGTATCACGATTAACAAAAGACATGGTTCTAATGAGATTGGTAAAGGATAGAGAAAGCTATGAGGGAGAGAATAAAGGCAGGAAGCAGTCTCTTACTCCCCCACATGTCACTGCGAGGCCACGAAGTGGCCGTGGCAGTCTCAAAGACCAACGGAATAAGATTGCTTCGCTTCGCTCGCAATGACATAAAAAGAGAAGCCTCGCAATGACGGAAGAGTGGGGCTCGCAATGACAGAGAAGGGGGAGAGTTTCTAATTGCAAGAATAGAGCGGAACGAAGAGAGATTATCAGATTCGCAAATGAGATAACAGGAGGGAGGAGGAAAATATAGACAGTTATAGGAAAATCGGATTGTTTAAAAATAGCTTAGAAGGCATGTAGACTAATTTGTAGATGATAACTCATTGATTTACAGTGGTTTTTATGTTTCTAGTGATGAAGTCGGGCTTTAGAGAATCAAAGTCTAATTTATCCTTTTGAGAATTCTATCAAGCAT
>JBBFLL010000055.1:0-503 GCA_037479045.1 Brevinematales bacterium
GAATGCGTTTATCGCGTACCTATGAGGAATTGAAACGTATATTCTATATATTTTTTAGTAAAAGACCATTCAGTTTATCGCGTACCTATGAGGAATTGAAACTTTGATAAAAAGGTTATAGAGGATATGGTACAGAAAGTTTATCGCGTACCTATGAGGAATTGAAACGAATATTTTAGGAGTTTAAAATATGTGGGATTTTAACGTTTATCGCGTACCTATGAGGAATTGAAACCCATTAGAGTTTTCGTCCATAAAAGCATTTATTCCAGTTTATCGCGTACCTATGAGGAATTGAAACTTATATTCTTTTTCTTTTTCTTCTTGCGTCCCTATGGTTTATCGCGTACCTATGAGGAATTGAAACATAAATATCAATAAGTTGATATTTATCGTAATCTTTATAGTTTATCGCGTACCTATGAGGAATTGAAACTATTCCTGGAAAACGTGGTGAAAAAGGAAATCTTATGTTTATCGCGTACCTATGAGGAATTGAAACT
>JBBFLL010000056.1:0-502 GCA_037479045.1 Brevinematales bacterium
TGAAAAAATTTGAGAATTTTTTGTTAGAAATTTCTGTCATATTATCCCTTCATTTTATTGATGATTAAAAATTCGTTTGTTTGATTTAACACAAACAACTATTAGAAATTAAAGTCAAACTTGAGATAATAAACCTTCTGATTGAAAAGATTTAATGCCTCATATTCTACCAGGAAGGCAAAGGAATCTCAAAACTCAAAAATTGACTTTTTTGACAATTCCATAGGTAACTGTTTTAAAAATAAGATTAATTGTCCCCCTTATATTTTATCACAATATTTTATATTTTTCAAAAGTTAAGCTAATAAATATTTTAAAAAATAAATTTAAAACTTGCTTGCCTTCTCCTTAAAAGGCAACTTTTTTAAAAAAAGTTGTCAAACCAGACCAGATCGTCACCTTTTACTTCTCAATGCTCAGGACAGGCTTTTTGTAAAAAGTCACGCAAATGTGACTTCATGTTGCTTTCTTTTGTCAATAGCGACAAAAAGTGGCGTAAAAC
>JBBFLL010000057.1:0-500 GCA_037479045.1 Brevinematales bacterium
CTGCATTCCTTCAACGAACTCAAGTTCCATCTTATTCGATTTTCCCTCTTCAACGGTAATGACTCCATCTTTGCCCGCTTTGTCCATCGCCTCTGCAATGATATCACCGATCGAAGTGTCATTGTTTGCTGAAATCGAAGCAACCTGTGCTATCTCTTTTTTATCTTTTGTCTCTTTGGAAAGTTTTTTCAACTCCTCAACAACCGCCTCAACGGCCTTATCTATTCCTCTTTTCACAAGTATTGGGTTTCTACCTGCTGTAACATGTTTCAAACCCTCTCTGTAAATTGCCTGTGCAAGAACTGTCGCTGTTGTTGTTCCATCACCTGCAACATCAGATGTCTTTGATGCAACCTCTTTCACCATCTGTGCACCCATATTTTCAAAAGGATCCTCGAGTTCTATCTCTTTTGCAACCGTAACACCATCTTTTGTGATCGTTGGTGCACCAAATTTTTTCTCTATTGCAACATTTCTTCCTTTTGGACCAAGAGTAACTT